>CAYUAW010000014.1:8995-10466 GCA_964442485.1 uncultured Polyangiaceae bacterium | reverse complement strand
GTGCCGCTCATGACCTTGCGTCCGAGGTCCGGGTGCACGAAGACGACGGTCTGCGGTCCTGGCGGAACCTGCACGCCGATCTTCGGGGTCGTGCCGAGTGGCCGTCCATTCAGGATGACGTTCGACACGGGAATCGAATTCAGGTTCAGGGTCGCCTTGCCCTTCGCCTCGGCCGGCGGCTGCGGGGTCTTCGGCTCCGGCGGCGCCGCAGGACTTCGTCGTGGGCCCACGTGAGCGATCGGCGGCGTCGCCGGCCCCACGGGTGACGCGAGCTGCTCCTCGCTGCCCTCCGCCATCGTGATCTCGAACGTCTTCTCGGCGACGCCGTCGTTGAAGCCGATGGTTCGCCTGTACGTCGAGTAGCCAGCCTTGGTCGCGAGCAGTGTGAGCTGCTTTCCGGCGGGCACCTCGATGGTCGCGGGGAGCTCCGGGAGCAACCTGCCGTCGAGCAGCACGCGTGCACCGTCCGCGCCGGCCCCGGCCTTGAAAGTCGCGAGGCCCTTCAGCACGCGCAAGCGCAGCGGGCCGATGTTCTTCACCTCGCCCTCGTCGAGGGTCACCGTCTCTTCCCAGGGCTGGTAGCGATCACTCCCCGCGACGCGCAAGCTGTGCTGACCCGGTGCGATCCCCTTCGCCGTCTGCGGCAGCTCGCCGTACTCCTGCCCGTCCACGTAGAGCTTCAGACCCGAGCCGAGCGCCGAAACGCGCACACCGGTGCCGGCGCCGGCCGGCGAGAGCGTGATGGTCTGTGCAGCTTGCTGCCCGGATTCGACCGCGACGGCCTGCTCGGCGGTCTCCTCGTACCCCTTCGCGGCGGCGCGAAGCAGGTGAGCGCCCGTCGCGAGGCCCTTCACGATGCAAGGCGACGCCTCACAGCGCTTCGTGCCGTCGACGTAGACCTCCAGGCTGTCGATCGCGTGACCGCCGGGACCGGAAACCGTGACGAGCAACGTCCCGCTCCGCATGCCGAAGTAGAGGACGAGGGACGCCACCACCACGCCGATCGCGCCGCCGATGAGGTAGAGCCTCTGGGGCGGCCACCATCGCGACAGCCGGGAAACGGTCGCGGGAAGAACGCCGGCGCTGAACGACGGCCGTTCGTTGCGCGGTCGCGTCGACGTCCCGCCGAGCGGGGGGGCTGACTGCGACGAGGGCGCATAGAGGCGCGTCGGCGCGTCGTCTTCGGGATCGCCGGAGTACGCAGCGAGCGGCGCAGCCTGGTTGCTGCTCGGGCCTGCCAGCGAATCGAAGGAGCCGAGTGAGGGCGGCTCGACAGGGTCTGCCGGCCAGGGATTGTCGTCTGCTGTCGGGACTGGCGGCGGAGGCGGCGGCGGTGCAGCACTGCGCGACGTCGGTGGCGGGGGCGGCGGTGCGGCGCTGCGCGACGTCGGTGGCGGGGGCGGCGGCAAGCTCCGCGGCCGCGATCCTGGAGCCCTGCTGGGCGATGCGGGAAGCGGCGACGCCGTGCTGG
>CAYUAW010000014.1:0-8895 GCA_964442485.1 uncultured Polyangiaceae bacterium | reverse complement strand
CGGCGTCGACGTGGCGTCGCTGAACGGTGAGGGCGGTGCGCCGCCGACCGGCGTCGACGTCGCGGACGACGGTGACGTCGGGCCTTGCCCGGGTAAAGTCGCTGTCGGCGGTCGTGGTTCCGACAACTTGGGTGGCCGGATGGACGGCGGCGGGGGTCGCAGGCTCGACGGCGGCGGTGGCGGCTTGCTCGGACGGGCGACCGGTGCGGCGAGCGACGCGAGGCTCGGCGGCGGCATGGGCGCCGTCGAGGGCCGGTTCAGGGTCGGAGGGGGCGGTGGCGCCTTCACGCTCGGTCCGCGCGCCACGACTCCCGATTCGGAAGGGAGGGTCGACTCTCGCTTGCTGAGTGAGTCGAAGATGTCGAGCCCGGAGCCCTTGCTGTCGCCACTCATGAGAAGAACCACGAGATTAGCGCCCCGGTCGCTCGGGTTCCATTGGGTTACGGAGTTGCGGAGCGCGGCCACGCGACGCCGCATGGCGTCAAAGCGAGTCGAGCAGCGCGCGGATGGCGCTCCGTGCGACTGCGTACGTCGCCTGAACGCCGTCGACGCGCGCGTAGTGAACGCTGATGCCACGCCACGAATCGCCCGCTCCGATACTGAACGTCGTCGTCGGAGGCTTCTCGGGATGACCCGGCTCTCGATCGATGCGCACGGTGAGTACCGGTCGGTCGAACCCCTGCTCCGGCCGTGGCGGACCCACCTCCACCGCCGCTTCGGCGCGCAGCGACGAGAGTGTGTCGATGATCCTGTGGATGGCGTCGGCGGACAGCGGTTCCGCCGCGTCCGTCTGCACGAATTCGTCACCTCGCCGCTCGAAGACGGCAGTGCGATCCTTCGTCAGCAGCGTGATCTTGGCCGTGATCGCAGGGTCCATGATGAGCGGCCCGCGATCGAGCACCAGCGTCGTGAGCGCCTCGTAAAGCCGCCGGGGCAGCACGAATACACCGCTGTCGCCTTCCATCGTCGCGAAGTAGCCCGACGCGGTCTGTCGACCGAGCCGGAGCACGTGGTCTTCGAGCTTTCCGTCCTTGCGGATGGAAAGCTTCGCGCGAAGCGACGGATGCTCGAGGCCGAAGGTGCCGTCGTCCTTGTCCGCGACCCAGCGATCGGCGGAGATGTTTCGCACGGCATCGCACAATTCCAGCCCGAGAGCGCCATCGACCTGGAACCCTGACGGCGAGACGAGAGTCAGCACGCCGCTCTCGCTTCGCTCGAGCACCTGCGCAGGCGTCCCGTCAATTTCCACGCGAGCAACGTCGGCGATGGGAAAGTCCAGCACCGTACGGCTGCGGACGAGGGAGGCGTCTGCGACGAGGCCGCGCGCCGCATCGCGGCCGAGCTCGAGGATGACGCCATCCTGGGCGCGCTCGGCGTAAACGCGACCATCCTGTGCCGGCGCGCTCAAGGTGACGACTTCTTCGGTCGCCTTCGCATCCTGGGCGGCGACGCTCCGCATGACGACCTTGCCGTGCGGCGGATCGAGCCCGAGCGCTTTCCTGTCGGGGTTCCCGACCGCGACGCCGGTGGCGCGCAGGATCGACTCGAGCCGTCCGTTTCCAGCCTCGGCGTCGACGGCTCCCTGCTGCGGCGCCCGCATGACGAACCCGCTCTCCTTCCGATCCAGTGACAGCCGCGTCTCCCCTTGCTCGAGGTCGAACCCCTCCACCTCGTCCGGCCGGATCCAGAAGAGGGTCCGGTCGACCAGCGCCTCCGCCGGGATCGTCAGACCCGCGAGCACGCCCTTCGGGACGCACGCGGCGACGCGATCGGGCTGCTTGCGGAGCGCCAGCACCTCTTCCTCGTTGCCGGGGCACGCGCCGCCGACCTCCACCACGCCGACGGGGCTGCCCTTCGCCGTCGGGATCATGGTGACGGTCACGGTCTTCGCGCCCGCCATCGCCTTTGCCGCTTCTTCCGGATCGATGAAGCGATCGGCGCGGGTATGAGCGAACTGTGCGAGCATGCGGTCGAGCGCGCCTCGGTTCACGCGCGCGTCACCGAGCATCCCGTCGAAGCGGAAGCCGTCCGACCACGTCGCGTGACGGAGCTTGCGCGTGCCGCCCTCGCCCTCCAGGGTCATGCGGTCCAGCAGCGCGGAGAGATACGGCATCACGTAGCGCTCGCGGAAGGCGTCGATCTTCAGGTTCAGCTCGTCGACGAGCCCCTTCGACACGAGGACGATGCTCTTGCCCGGCGCGTTCTCGCCCGCCACCTCCAGGTAGCGTGCGCCCTGCGGTGACGCGGCCTCGGCTCCGAGCCGGAGCCGGTACTTGATGTCGCCGAGATCGACGTGGACGGTGAGCTCTGGCGCGTCGAGGCCGAACGCCGCGCGGTTCACCTCCTCCGGCTTGATGCGCCGGAGGGCCGAGGCAAATTCGAGGGTCCCCTCGAGCTTTTGCACGGTGAACGCCTCCGCGTCCTCCTTGAAGGGTTCAGTGAGCGCCCAGGTGGCCAGGCCGGCGTCGTCGAGCCTGGTGCGCGTCAGCGTGAACGACCCGTCCGCACGCTCGAAGCGAATCCTGGTGATGTCCTCCTCACGATACGTCTGCAGGAGGTTGTTGCTGCGGGCTTCCTCCTCCGTGGTCGTCACGCGCGTGCGCGTCGCGAACACCAGCACGACGAGCGCGAGGGCGATGCCGATGAGCGCGGCGTTGAGCGCCTGCGCGCGGCCGAGCGCGTTCATTTCGACTTCCCCTCGCCGCCCTGCGCGCGATGCGCGGCGCGTGAACGCCGCTCGGTGTGACGCCGCCGGACCAGGATGAGCGCCCCGAGCAGCAGCGCAGAGCCGGGCATGTAGAGGAGCACGTAGCGCAGCACCTCACCGAGCGAGTCCTCCGTGAGAGAGAGCCCCGCGGGGTGCGAGGGCTTCTCGGGGACGCTGACGATGGCGGGCTTCGCGGCGAGCCACGAGAGCGCGCTCTCCACGAGCACGCGGTTGCCGAGCAGCGTCGCGTCCCGCCAGCTCTGCGAGAACGCGACGTTCGCGGTGCCGATGACCACCATGCGCGGACCGTGCTTCTCCTTCGAACCGGCGGGGAGCGGCCGCTCCGAGGCCATGGCGACGGCGAGCGGTCCGCTCGAGTCGCCCGCGTGCTTCTCCACCGGGTGTCCCTCGTCGACGAAGGGGCGGATGTCCTTCACGCTGAAGGCGTCCTTGCTGGTGACCACCAGCGGTTTCGCCGTGCTGTCCCGCGTGGCGCCGAGGCTCTGCGCGGCAGTGAGCTCCGGCCTGAGCCGCGGTTCGTCGTCGTGGAAGAGGCCTGCGGTGACGTCGTGCTGCTTCGGTGTCGCGAAGTACGTCTCGCCGAGCCCCTGCGGCAGTCTGAGCTCCGGGTCGCGCTCGATGACGAAGTCGTCGCCGAGCTCGATGCCGCCCGCCTCGGCGAGCCGCTCCAGCCCCGTCTCGCGGATTCGATTCCCGTCGTCGAGCACCGGGTTCAGCATCAGGAACAGGTTGCCGCCCGCGGCGAAGTACGCCTCGAGCCGCTTGGCCGCGGGAGGCGTGAACGCGACGTCGGGCCCCGGCACGACGACGACGCGGCAGCCTTCGAGCGTCTCCGACTTGTCCGGCGAGACCAGATCGACCGACCTGGTCGTGTAGTTGTCCTTCTGGATCCTGAACTTCAGCTCCGCAAGGCCGCGCGCGCCGCCGTCGTCCGCGCTGATCTCCTGGTGGCCGGTAGTGAAGCAGATGAGGGTCTTCTCCTTCGTGAGCACGTTGCGGATGCCCGCCGTGAGGGCCTGCTCGAGCGCCGGGCGGGAGCGGTTGTCCTTCTCGTCGTAGACGACCATGTCCTCGGTCGTGATGAACCAGCGGTTGCCCCCGCGGGACAGGACGATGGCCGCGTCGGCGACGATGCGCCCGTCCGCCGTCTTCCCCGCGACGATGCCGTACTGCTTCTGCAGCGCCAGGAACAGCGCGGGGTTGCGATCCGGGTCGACGAAGCGCGGCTTGAGGAGCTTCGTCTCCGCCCCGTAGGCGGCCAGCATGTGCTCGACGCTGAGGTGCAAGGGGTCGCTGGCGCTCAAGAAGACCATCGCCTCCACGGGGTCCGGCAGGGAATGGAGCGTCTCGAGCGTGGGCTCCGACAGCGTGTAGAGGCTCGAGCTCGTCCAGTCCCAGCGCTTGTAGAACCGGAAGACGAGGACGTTGACGCAGACGGCGATGACGCTGGCCGCGAGCACGCCCGTCGCGGAGAAGATGCGCGCCCCGCGGGCTCGGTACGGCGCTTTCTTCGGCTTCGCGGGCGGAGCGGCGGCCGCCGCCGGTGACGGCTCCGTCATCCCCACCTCCACGAGTCGACGACCCGCACGGAGACGAAGAGCGGCAGAGCGACCAGCGACGCGTCGAAGACGAGACGCCGTAGATCGACGATGCCCTTCGACAGCTCGTCCACCTGCGAGAGAACGGACACATGCGCGCATGCGTCGCGGATAGGCCCTGGCTCGAAGATCCGCTCGCCGATACCGAAGATGAGGAGCCCGAAGATGACGAGCGCCGTGAGCATCATCGCGACGAGCTGGCTCCGCGTCATCGTGCTCATCAGGGTGCCGACCGCGAGATAGCCCGCACCGACGCCCATCACGCCAACGTAGCTCGACGCGACGACGTGCCAGTCGACGTCGCCCGTCGTGCGCAGGATCACGATGTAGAGCACGGTCGGCAGCCACATGAGCCCGAACGTCGTGAGTGTCGCGGCGTACTTTCCCAGCACGACGGCCGCGGCGGACACCGGGGCCGTCAGGAGCCCCTCGATGGTCCCGCTGCGCCGCTCCTCCGCGAAGAGACGCATGGTGAGCGCCGGGCAGACGAGTAGGAGTGAGAGCACCAGGAACAGCGACTGCCCGAAGTACGCCTGCACCGGGCCCGAATCGATCGACACGTTGGAGAACGACGCGAAGTGAAGCAGGATCTGGTAGAAGCTCGCGCCCTGTAGCAGAAGAAAGATGAAGAGCAGCACCCACGCGAGCGGCGTGACCCACAGGCTCAGCATCTCCCTTCTGAAGACGGCGACGAACCCCGTCATGCGTGCACCTCGGTCTCGGCGAGCGTGAGCTCCGTGAAGACGTCTTCCAGGGTGGCTCTCGCGGGAGTCGCCTCCCGGACGCCGCAGCCCGCGCGGACCAGCGCCGCCACGATGTGTTCGAGCAGCGCCGCGTCGCTCTCTCCGCCCTTCGTGTACCGCACGGTGAGCTCGAAGAGCCCCGGCGCCTGAAGCACGGCGTCCACGCCGCCGACGCCCTCCACGGCCGACACCACCTCCGCCGCGTGGTTCCTGAAATCCGTGACGACGAGCCTTCCCCCCGCGCCGCGCAGCCCGGCGCGCAGCTCGTCGATCGTCCCTTCGGCGACGACCTTTCCGCGATCGATGACGATCGCGCGGTCGCAGGTCGTCTCGACCTCCGGCAGGATGTGAGTCGACAGCAGGATGGTGTGGTTCTCGCCCAGACGCCGGATCAGATCGCGCACCTCGCGGATCTGGTTCGGATCGAGGCCCGCCGTCGGCTCGTCCAGGATGAGCAGCGGCGGATTCGCCACCAGCGCGTCGGCCAGGCCCACGCGCTGCCGGTACCCTTTCGACAGGTGGCCGATGAGCGTTCCCTCCATCTCCGTGACGCGTGCGGATTCCATCGCCTCGCCCACCGCCGCGACGCGCTTCTTTCGCGGCACGCCCTTCAGCTCCGCCCGAAAGCGCAGGAACTCGCGCACGCGCATCTCCGGATAGAGGGGTGCGGCCTCCGGCATGTAGCCGATGGACCGACGGGCGGCGATTCCGTCCTCCACGACGTCGCGGCCGTCGATCCGGATCCTGCCGGAAGTCGGGCCCAGGAAGCCGGACAGCATTCGCAGCGTGGTGCTCTTGCCCGCGCCGTTCGGCCCGAGGAAGCCGACGACCTCGCCGCGGCCGACGTGGAACGACACGCCGTTCACGGCGACGACGGTGCCGTAGTCCTTCACGAGGTTCGCGACGTCGATCATTTGCGAGCCGTTTTCGCCTGTCAGCAGGCGAACGACCGCCGGGATAGCACGCCTTCCGTGGCGCACGTAGGGTTTGAGAGCACAGCGACGCACATCGGCCGACGGCAATCGCTCATGGGCTCGCGCAGGCCGATTTTCGGTCGGTTCGTGGTGTCTCGCCGAGACGCGCCGGAAGCGCCGAGTCGCGGGAACGCGTGGTAAGTTTGTGAGCTACCCCATGTCGAACCTCGCGCGGCGTCTCGCCGTTCCCTTGGCCGTTCTCGGCCTCCTCACCCGTTGTGGGAGCAACGCGAGCGTGGTCCGCGACAAGCCGAGCGGCACGGGTGGACAGGTAACCGACGCTAGCTTCGTTCCCGACGCTCAGGGCGGCGGCGGCGCGGTGATCATCATCGGCTCGGGGGGCAGCGGCGCGGCGTGCAGCGATTGTGTCGACGGCGGCGACGCGGGCCATCAGCACGTCGCGGCGTGCGGCGACGGTGCTCTCGACCCCGACGAGACGTGCGACGACGGCAACGTGGTTTCCGGCGACGGATGTACCGCGAACTGTCGGCAGATCGAGCAGAACTTCGACTGCCCCACGCCGGGGGCGCCGTGCGTCTCCACCATCCGTTGCGGTGACAAGCTCGTCGCGGGCAAGGAGACCTGTGACGACGGCAACACGAAGTCGGGCGACGGCTGCGACGCGAGCTGCAAGCTGGAGAAGGGCTGGGCTTGCCCCATCGTGGGCGTCGTCTGCGAGGCCGCGGAATGCGGCGACTCCATCGTCGCCGGCTCGGAGGTGTGCGACGACGGAAACGACAAGGCCGGCGACGGTTGCGACGCGAACTGCCAGCTCGAGGACGGCTACGCCTGTGACACGCCCGGCAGCGCGTGCACCAAGACGACGTGCGGCGACGGCAAGAAGGAGGGCAGCGAACGCTGCGACGACGGCAATCACGACCTGGGCGACGGATGCACTCCGTTCTGCCAGCTCGAGCCGAACTGCGACTCCGGCGCCTGCACCTCGCCCTGCGGCGACGGGATCAAGTTCAAGGACGAGGAGTGCGACGACGGCAACGTGAAGGACGGCGACGGCTGCTCGTCGAAGTGCACGCTCGAGGACGGCTACAAATGCACCCTGGCGACGGACACCGAGCCCGCCATGCTGGGGATCCCCATCGTGTTCCGTGACTTCACGGCCTCGCACGTCGACTTCCAGCTCGAGGGCAGCGAGCCGTCCGGGGACGACCACGCCATCGTGCGGGCCACGCTGGGCGCCACGGGCGAGACCTTCCACGGCGTGAACCTTTCGCACAAGCCGATCTACCAGGACGAGACCTGCGAGAAGGTGGACCCGCCGAGCACCGCGAACAGCTGGGCGAAGTGCACGAAGACCACCTACGACGCGGATTCCTTCGGCCAGTGGTACCGCGACGTGCAGGGCGTCAACGTCACCGCGCTCCAGACGCTCACCCTTTCGCGCATCGGCACCGACCAGTACCAGTTCGACAGCGGTGACGGCTTCTTCCCGCTCGACGCGCTCGGCACGACGGGCAACGACTGCAGCGGCAAGCCCCACGATTTCCACTTCACGAGCGAGGTCCGTTACTGGTTCGAGTTCGACGCGACGACGCCTCCGACGCTGTCGTTCCGCGGCGACGACGACGTGTTCGTCTTCGTGAACCACCAGCTCGCCCTCGACCTGGGCGGCATCCACGGCGCCGAGGAAGGCTGCTTCACCCTGACGCCGAACGGCGCGGGCGTCGGCAACGCCTGCACCGGGACCACCTCGGATCTCTCGCACCAGCAGGTCCACGCGGTGACCGGCCTCGTCGACGGCAAGATCTACGAGATTGCCGTCTTCCAGGCGGAGCGCAACACGTGCGCGTCGAACTACAAGCTCACGCTGTCGAACTTCCTCGCGTCAAAGTCGACGTGCAAGAGCGTGTGCGGCGACGGCGTCGTCACGCCGGACGAGGTGTGTGACGACGGCCCGACCGGAAACACCGGCAAGTACGGCGCGTGCGGCCCCGATTGCAAGACGCGCGGCCCCTACTGCGGGGACGCCATCGTGCAGAAGGGCGAGCAGTGCGACGACGGCGTCAACCTGAGCCAGTACGGTGGCTGCGCTCAGGGCTGCAAGAACGGCCCGTACTGCGGGGACGGCATCGTGCAGTCGGCCGTCGAGCAGTGCGACGACGGCAAGCTCGAAGGCAGCTACGACGGCTGCGCGAAGGGCTGCGTCCTCGGCCCGCACTGCGGCGACGGCGTCGTGCAGGCGAGCGACGGCGAGGAGTGCGACGACGGCAACCGCAAGGCGGGGGACGGCTGCGACGCGAACTGCAAGATGGAACGGGTGCGCTGACCTGCAGCGCGAGACGACAGATCCGCGACTGACGGAGCGACCACACGTTGGCTAGGTTCAAAGGCACCGTTTTCGAATCCACCCGCATGTTCACCGAGCGCGAGTTCGGTCCCACGGCCGTCGAGCGCATCCTGGGAGACCTCCCGGACGGCGATCGCGCGATCCTGACGGACGTCCAGGCCATCGGCTGGTACCCTGTCGAGCCCGTATTGCGCTACCACCGGAGCCTCGATCGCCTGTACGGAAAGGGCGATCTGGAGCTCTGCGTGCGTGCGGGTCGCTTCAGTGCCGGGTGGTCGCTGAACACGGTGCTGAAGGTGTTCCTTCGCTTCAAGTCGCCCACCTGGCTCATCGATCGCGCGACGCGCGTTTGGGATCGCTACCACGACACGGGCAAGTGGACGGTCACGACGCCAGCGCCGACGAAGTTCGTCGGAGAGCTCGTCGGCTTCGGCGTACGCGACGTGGGATTCTGCGCGCGGCTGCGCGGCTGGCTCGCCGGCGCCGTGGAGCTCACGGGCGGAACGAACGCCGCCGTCACGGAGACGAAATGCGCCTGCCGCGGGCA
>CAYUAW010000013.1:22167-51791 GCA_964442485.1 uncultured Polyangiaceae bacterium | reverse complement strand
AAATCCCGCGAGCGGCTCTCCACACCGTGCACGTCGAGGCGCTCCAGGTGCTCGACGAGAACGTGAATGACGGGCGTAGCTTCTCCCACTTCCCCCGGCCGCGGAGGAGTGACCTGTCGCTCGACCTTGCCCCGCGCGAGGAGGAGCGCCGCGTGACGCGCGGCAAGGTAGAACTTGTCGAAGATGGTGCTGTAGAGCACGAGATTCATCGTGCCCGTTTCGTCCTCCAGGGTGACGAACACGACGCCGCTCGCCGTACCGGGTCGCTGCCGTGTGAGCACCAGACCCGCAACCCACGTGATGGCCCCCTGGGGGAGGGACTGGAGCGCGGCGGCCGTCACCACCTGACGGCGCTCGAGCCCGCTCCGCAGATGGCGCATCGGGTGGTCGTGCACCGAGAGCCCCACCCGGGAATAGTCGAGCAAGAGCTGCTCTCTCGCGTGGAGCGCCGGCAGCACGACGCTCGGCTCAGACACGTCGAGCTCAGCGAAGAGCCCCTCCGTACGTGGGGCACGCGCCTTCCACAGGGCGTGCCTCCGTCCCTTCACGAGCTGCTCGAAGGCGCCGGCTTCCGCGAGTGCCTCTACCTCGTCCTTGCGGAGCTTCGCCCGGCGGACGACGTCGTCGAGGCTGGTGAAAGACGATCTGGTTCGTTCGCTCTCGATGGCCTTGCCGGCGGCTTCTCCCATCCCCTTCACCAGCCGAAGACCGAGACGGAGCGCCTTGCTCGCGCCGGGCCAGCTGCTCTTTATGCGACACTCTCCGCTCGAAGGCTCGAGCGTACAATCCCAGTCACTGTCCTCGATGCTCACCTCGCGGACCTCTACGCCGTGCTTTTGCGCGTCCTTCACGAGCGACGATGGCGAATAAAACCCCATCGGCTGCGAGTTCAGGAGCGCACAGATGAAGTGCGCGGGGTAGTGCGCCTTTTCCCAGGAGGACGCATAGACGAGCAGGGCGAACGACGCCGCGTGGGACTCGGGAAACCCGTAGTCGCCGAAGCCCTTTATCTGCTCGAAGAGCGCCTCGCCGAACTCCTGCGAGATGCCCTTCCTCGCGAAGCCGTCGAGGAGACGCTGCCTGTGACGCAGCAGGCGCCCGCTCTTCTTCCATGCAGCCATGTCCCGGCGCAGCTGATCGGCTTCGCCTCCGCTGTAGCCGGCACCCACGATGGCGATCTGCATCACCTGCTCCTGGAACAGGGGCACGCCGAGCGTCCGCTCGAGGATGGGCCAGAGCTCGGGGTGCGGCGACTGGACGGGCTCCTCTCCGTTCCTTCTTCGGAGATAGGGATGCACCATTCCGCCCTGGATCGGCCCGGGACGCACGATGGCGACCTCGATCACCAGATCGTAGAAGCGCTGGGGGCGAAGCCTCGGGAGCATCGCCATCTGTGCACGGCTCTCGATCTGGAAGACGCCGACCGTGTCGGCCTGCGATGCGAGAGCGTAGACGGCGGGGTCCTCGGCCGGGACGCGCCCGAGGACCTCAATCGGGTCGAAGTCCGGTGACGGTGGCTCTCCGAGCCCTTCATGAAGCGCGCCGTCGGCGTGGATCAGCGCGAGGCACTTCCGGATCGCGGTGAGCATCCCGAGCCCGAGAACGTCCACCTTGAAGAAGCCGAGCGCCTCGATGTCGTCCTTGTCCCATGGGATGACCGTGCGGTCCTCCATGCGGGCGGGCTCGATGGGCGCGACCTCCATCAGGGGGCGCGCGGAGAGGACGAAGCCCCCGACGTGAATCGACAGGTGACGCGGAAAGCCCTCGAGCTGCCGCGCGAGCGCGATGACCTTGCGAAGCCGATCGTCCTCCAGATCGAACCCGAGCTCGCGGGCGCGCTTCGAGCCGTCGTCCACCGAATCCCAGTGCGTGAGCGTTCCGCTCAGCCGATCGACCTGCTCGAGCGAGAGGCCGAAGGCCTTGCCCACTTCACGAAGAGCGCTTTTGCCCCGGTACGAGATGACTTCCGACACCATCGCCGCGCGGTCGCGGCCGTAGCGGGCGTAGATCTCCTGGATCACCTCTTCCCGGCGCTCGTGCTCGAAATCGATGTCGATGTCCGGTGGTTCCCGACGCTCCAGGCTGAGAAAGCGCTCGAAGAGCAGATTGCTCCGCGAGGGGTCGACGGCGGTGATCCCGAGCACGTAGCAGACGGCACTGTTGGCCGCGCTGCCGCGCCCCTGACACAGAATGCGTCGAGAACGCGCCATCTCGACGACCTCCTGGGTCGACAGAAAGTACGGCGCGACGTCGAGCTCGGCGATGAGCCGGAGCTCCTTCTCGATCTGGACCGAGACGTTCGGCGGCACGCCGCGGGGGTAGCGCCGCCGAGCTCCCTCCTCGACGAGGCGGCCGAGCACCTGGTTGGCCGTCTCTCCCGGGGCGAGGGCGCAAGGGAAGTCGTACCTGATCTCGTCGAGTGAGAAGTGCAGACGCCTCGCGAGCTCACCGGCCTGGTCGACCCACTCCTCGTTTTCACGGAAGAGCCGCCGCATCTCGACCTCCGGGCGGAGAAAGGCTTCGCAGTTACCGTCGAGCTCGACCCCGGCCTGATCGAGCGTGGTCCCCTGACGGATGCAGTGGAGGACGTCGGCTAGGGCCTTGCGTGAACGGTGATGGAAGAGGGGCCGGGCGCTCGCGACGACCGTCAGACCGTACCGCGCTGCCTTGGCCTCTGCGGCTCTGCACCGCTCCAGGTCGAGGCCGTCGAGCCGCCGGTAAGCAGCAACCGATGCCCGATCCCGGCCGAACACGTCGGCGAGGAGAGCAAAGAGCTCATCCGGAGGCGCTTCCGGCTCACCCGCGGTGCACGGGCCCGGAACGACCGCGACGAGCCCTTCGTGGTGAGCGGCGAGCTGCTCGATTTCCAGCAAGGACTCGCCCTTCGGCAGCCCACCGTGCGCGTGCGTGAGGAGCCGACACAGGTTCGTGTAGCCAGCGTGGTCTTCACAGAGAAGTGCGACCGTGGGCGCGATGGCCGTGGCACTTCTAGAAGTGGTGCTCGCCGAAGCCCCTGCCCCGCGACGAACACGTCGCGCCGGGCGCCCGCCCTCCTCTGCCCTCTGAACGAGCTGTCCTGGTCGTGCCAGTGACAGCTCCGCCCCGACGATCAACCGATGCCCACACTCCCTGGCCTGGGCATGGGCACGTACGACGCCGTAGAGACCATCACGATCACACAGCGCCACTGCGTCGTGGCCGAGGCCCTTCGACGCCTCGACCATCTCTTCGGGCTGCGATGCGCCCCTGAGGAACGAGAAGGCGGACCTACCGAGAAGCTCCGTGAACACGGACTTCTCAATATACTGAACACCTTAACAGTATCAATGAAAAGATTGAGACATTGCTCTCAATAATCCGTAATCAAACATGAATTCAGGTGAGCCGGGGCTCATGTAAAGCCTTCAAAGCATCGGGACGCCGCCACGCCGCGGGCCCCTTGGAAACGCCTGGTCGATCGCCGTGAGGTCAGCGGCTGTGAGTGTCACGTCCGAAGCGCGTGCGTTGTCTTCGACGTGCTTACTGCGTGATGCCTTCGGAATTGCGAAGACGTGGCTCTGTCGAGTCAGGAATGCGAGCGCGACCTGGAACGGGGTCGCGCCGTGCGCCTCTGCTATGGCCGCGAGCACTCGGCCGCCAGACGCGCGCGACGTCGGGAAGTCTCCCGAGCCGAATGGGCTGTAGGCCACGACCGCGATTCCCTCTTCCTTGCAATAGGGGATGACCTCGTGCTCGATGCGTCGCTCGCCCAGGTGATAGAGAACCTGGTTCTGCGTGATGCGACCCTTGCCGGCGATGCGCACCGCGCGGCGGAGCTCCGACTCGCTGAAGTTCGAGACCCCGTACGAGCGGATCTTCCCGGCCTGCTCGAGCTCCGCGAAGGCGCGCAGCGTCTCTTCCAGGGGGTGACTGCCCGGCCAGTGAAGCAGGTAGCAGTCGAGGTAGTCCGTGCCGAGACGCTTGAGCGACCGTTCGCAGGCCGCCACCGTTCCGTGCCGGGTGGCGTTCGTGGGCAACACCTTCGAGACGAGAAACGCCTCCGCCCGTCGCCCTTCGATTGCTTCGCCGACGAGGCGCTCGACCTGCCCCTGGCCGTACATCTCCGCCGTGTCGATGTGCGTGGCGCCGAGGTCCAGTGCCCGGCGGATCGCGGCGATGGCCTCGGCCCGATCGTCGCTCTCCATGTTCCAGGTGCCCTCGCCAATGACGGCGACGGGAACTGCCGTGGGACCGAATGGGCGCTGATGCATCCGCCGATCCTTTGCACCGGGAAGGCCAGGTGTCACCCGGTCGCGTGCAAGCGGGACTTATGTAGACGAGACCGCGCGGACGAGGACGGACGGCGTCTGGACGTTGATGCGCACGAGCGCTCCCTCTACCGCGTCGGCGATGAGCTGTAGCAGGATCTCGACGTGCGGGGGCAGGTCCGCCTCGTCCGACAGACACGCAAACTTCAAGGTGCCCTCCTTCGCCCCGGGGAAGACGCGGATGGCAAAGTCGCTCTCGTTCAGCTTGCCCTCCGTGCGGCGCGAACGCGACGATTGCTGCCACTTCCACAAGGGGGCCTCCCCGTGGGTCGGGCGGTACTCGGCGTAGACGAAGGGGCCCGCGTCCAGCACTCCCTCCAGCGCCGCCCAGACGCTCGCGGCGTTCGCGGCATCCTTCGCGTTGACGATGAGCGGAGGAATGCTCCGGCGAAGGGCGTCCGCGGGACCGCTGAGCAGATGCGCGCGCTGCTGCCTGCGGAGAAGCGCCAGCTCGAAGTACCCCGCGAAGCGAATGACCCCGATCAGGGTGAGCACGGCACCCGTGATCGCGAGGCCAACCTGCCAGTCCTTGCCGACCGATGCGCCGAGCGCGGCAAGGCAGAGAAGGACGGTGCACCCATACAGGATGAGAACGGCGCGCCGGTGGGTGAGCCCCAGATCGAGGAGGCGGTGGTGCAGATGTCCGCGGTCGGCCGAGAAGATGGAGCGCCGTGCAAGGAGCCGACGGCCCATTGCGAGGAGCGTGTCGGTCAGCGGCAACCCGAGCGCGATCACCGGGACGAGCAGGGAGACGAGAGTGCTTTCCTTCTGCTGCCCCGTCATGAGCGCAGCAGACCCGAGCGCATAGCCCAGGAACATGCTGCCCGTGTCCCCCATGAAGATCGTGGCGGGGTTGAAGTTGTAGAAGAGGAAGCCGAGCACGGCGCCGCCGAGCGCCGCATTCAGGACCGCGGCGAAGGCGTTCCCCGTGACGATGGCGACCACGAGGTTCGTGACGGTCGCGAAGAACACGACTCCACCGGCGAGTCCGTCGAGGCCGTCGATGAGATTGATCGCGTTGATGAACGCGAGGATCCAGCCGAGGGTCGCGATGTAGCTGAGCGGCTCACCGATGTGGAGCATCCCGAAGCCAGGGATGAAGATCGACGGATCGATCCTGACTCCGAAGTACCAGGCGATGGTCGCGGCCAGGCACTGGGCGAAGAGCTTTCGCTTCGCTCCGATGGCCTTTATGTCATCGACCATTCCCGCGAACGCAACGAGGAGGCCCGCGCCGAGAAACCCACCGAGCGCCCTCGATTGCCAGCTGGTGCCGTGCAACCAACCGGTGGCGAGGCACGTGGAGATGGCTGCAAAATAGGCGACGACAATCGCCACGCCGCCGAGACGCGGGGTCGCGCCGGCGTGAACATGCCTGCCCCCGGGTGCGTCCACGGCGCCGATGTCACCCGCTATCCTGCGGACCACCGGTGTGAGCAGCGCCGCCACGATGATAGCGATGAGCCCTGAAAGTAATCCGCCAGTCATGAAGGTAACGGTGCCGGGTCCGATGCCGCGCAGCCTCGGAGCATTCACTCTTTCGCGGAGGGGGTCCAGCGCCAAAGTTTGCTTGAAGCTTCATGAATTCGGAGCTAACTCGGCACCGATTTTTGCGTCCGACAACCCCTGGGGCCGAGGGACGAGCGGGGCATTTTCGAACACGTGTCGACGTCCTGGTGCAAGCAGCGGGCGAAAGCCCTGGCACGAGGAGGCGCATTTCGGTCTCACGGTACAAGCCGCGAACGTTGCGCGAAGGTGTCGTCGTATGCGGGATGAATGTGCTGGACGAACCAGGCGTTCAGTCGCAAAAACCCTGGATCATCCTTTTGCCTGAAGCGCGATCGACGTAGACGATGGCTTCGAGCCCTCCGCTCGTGCTCTTCAGCCACACGCGAAGGTAATCGCGTGAAGTGGGCTCTTCGGTCCACCACTCCACCGCCTCCAGCCTGCGATCGAAGTCGATGTTCTCCACCGTATAGAGCCGGTGCTCGACCGATACAGTTGCCCCGCGGCGCAGAGGCGCACCGAAGGGAATGGGACGAGGAAGCAGACGGACCGGCGCATGCCCCGCCTCAACGCCGGGCTCCGGCAACGGCAGCGCCAGTGAGCGCTTACTGCGTGTCTTCTTCAGGCCGGGATTGCCGAGCAGCGCGGGAGTGACTGGTGTGAGCCGGCTCTTCTGCTCGGGGCGATGCGAGCTTCGAAGCTGCAAGACTCCGACCCTGTCCTTGCCGAGATCGGCGTTCAGCTCTGCGAGCAGCACGGGCAGAGTCTCCGGACCCTTGGCGCTACTCCCGCCGAGACCTGTGGCATATCGGGATAGCGAGAGCTGAAGGGAAAGAGCGCGCGTGATCGCACGCGCTTCGAGCCTGAGCCCTACCGTCGGAGCAGACAGAGACGCCCGCCCGAGACGCGATGCCATCACGCGGAAGAGCTCTTCGGGACGGTAGAGTGGAGCGGCAAACTCGAAATGGAGCGACGTCGTCGGTGCGACCGACGCGAGGCGCGCCGACGCGCGGTCGTGCAACAAGCAGAGCTCGAGCGCCTGCACGGCCTCACCCCGCCCCTCCAGCCGGGCGCCGAGGCGAGCGACGAGGCCGCGAAGGACGAACAGGAGCGGCTCCATGCCGTCGGCGGGATCGTCCCAGGTGCTCTCTTCCTGTGGGATCGCCTTCGGGACGTAGGCGACGAGCGGGGACACGTCCTTTCCCTCCGCCAGATCGAGCACTTTGCCGGCGTCGTCCCCGAGACGCGACGCGGTTGCGGCGCGGGGAAGCCGCGCGAGCTCTCCCACGGTGACGACGCCGAGCGACAGGAGCCACGCCGCCCGCTCGGGATGAACCGGCAGCGCACGGACCGGCAATGTGGCAACCCGAGTGGCCGTTTCTGCGGGGGGGACGACCAGCGCCCCTTCACGGCTCATGCGGCCCCAGCGCCCGAACGCCTGTGCGAGCCGGGGACCGTCCGAGACGGCGACCCGCACTGCGTGCCCGAGCGCACGGACCCGCGCCGCGAGCTCGAGTGCAAGGGCGTCCTCCCCCCCTGAAAGGTGCGAGGCGCCGGTGACGTCGACCCACACCGTGTCGGGTGATTCGATGGAGACGAGCGGACCGAATGCGAGAGCTACTTCCGCGATTTCACCGAGGCGCGTGAGCACCTGTTCGCGCGTGACCTCCCGCACGACGAGTCGAGCGACGAAGGCGTGAGCCTCTGCCACCGTTTGCCCGACGCGCACCCCGAACCGCGCTGCAACGTCGTCCACTGCGGTGAGCTCCGCAGTGGGCGGTAACGGCTCGAGGGGCCGCGGCTTCTCGCTGCCGTCCGTGACTACGTCCTCCGCCCCGGACACGGCAGGCTTTCGAGGGGTGTCGACCAGCAGCACGCCGAGAGGCGGCGGCGCCGCGGCTCGAGGGCGTGCGTCTTTTGCCCGATGCCGGGGTACGTTGAGTGATGCCCTGGCGAGCTCGATGAGCAGCTTCGGAACGACGACCGCAACGACCCGGCGCGGAGGAGCCTTGCCACCGTCCGGCACTACCGTGCCTGCTGCTGCCGTGATCATGGTGACGTGACCGGTAGGGCCGGCGCGACGGGCGCGAGCTGGCGATGAGGCAGTACCTTCGCCCGCGGCTTTGACCACACTATGGTGCGCGGTGACGAGATGCGCCCGCGGCGCTCCTTCGCGATTCGCACGGAGAGACGATCCGAAGCGGGGCGCTCTAGCTCGAGCCTGAGTGCAACGGGGAGCGGCAACGGACGGCGAGCTTCGCCATCCGTGATGAGCAGCACGGTGGAGCTTCCCTCGTCCGAAGCCATCGCGAGACGCCGGACGACCCGCGGCCACGTGGCGAGCCCCACCCCGAGCGGCGCACCCGGAGCGCCCACCGTGTCGATGACGACGACCGAGAAGGCCTGCGACTCGACCAGACGGATCGCGGTGCGGCCCAGTGCCTCGACGGAGGGGCG
This sequence comes from uncultured Polyangiaceae bacterium, assembly GCA_964442485.1. GTDB lineage: Bacteria > Myxococcota_A > Polyangia > Polyangiales > Polyangiaceae > DASZVB01. The sequence goes on along the minus strand of CAYUAW010000013.1, from coordinate 43,521 downwards.
CACAACGAGGAGCCGTTCAAGATCGACGACACCTGCAACGCCGGGCCCGTGCAAGGTCATGGAAGGATCTACGAAGGCGCACCAGGGCACTTCGCCCCCCGCCCGCAGGGCTTCTGCCCCTGCGGCGCGACATGCTGCCAGGGCAAGCGAGGTAGCGAGAGCAGAGCCACCCGACACCGAGAGCTCGACGACGCCGCCCCGGGGCAGACCGCCCCCCGGCAGCAGCGCGTCTAGCTCTGCGATCCCCAGGGGCAGACTCTTCCCCTCACCCTCGTTCGCGGACTCGCCGTGACGGATCTGTGCGGGAAAACGCTCGAGAATATGGGCAGGAAGCGCCATGCACTGAACATACTTCCAGCTGCCCGAAAAGCAACTCTTTGCACCCGTTCATGGGGGGCGCCCGGACAGGAAATGTCCTGAGTACTTTTTGCGTTTTCACCCCCGTCTGTGGACTTACCGTGGTCTTTCGATAGCATACGATTTCATGCTTCGTTCGGGAGACTGGCCCGCTCGCGGGCTCGGGGCAGCGATGTTCCTCGCTCTATCGTCAGCCGGATGCGGCCCCGCCAACGCTGAAGCCCCCCAGCCGGTCGCGAGGCTCGAGACGGCTCCCGAGGTGACCGCCGACGAGCCCGGCAAGACGGCCTGGGAGACTTGCTATTCGTCCTTTGCACCCACCGGGGACGCCGAAGCAGATCTCGGGCGTCTCGTTCGCGACTGCGGGACGACCGGTGGAATGCGGGCCATCACGAAGGTCAAGGTCGGCTCGCAATCCGCGCAAGATCCCGTCGACCGCTATGCGTTCCAGGTCCCCGCGGCGGACAAGTGTTACCGCGTCTATGCGGTCGGCGACTCCACCGTGAAAGACCTCGACCTGCTCCTCCGGGGCCCGGCCGGCACCTCGATGGTCGCTGACATCACGCACGACTCCTGGCCCGTCCTGCCGCCTCGTGAGCCCGTGTGCTTCCCCGAGCCCGGCCTCTACATGCTCGAGGTGAGCGTGTACAAAGGCGCGGGCCGCTACGCCCTGCAAGTGTGGGGACGCTGATCGCCGGACGGAAGACGATGCCGGAGCAGGTCACCGCGATGGAAGGCAGTTACCTAGATCCGGCGAGCAGGCGCATCGGCACCGTCCTCGAGGGCAAGTGGAAGCTCGACTCCCTGCTCGGCGTCGGTGGCATGGCGGCCGTCTACGCCGCGACTCACCGCAACGGCGCGCGCGCTGCCATCAAGCTGTTTCCCTTCTCGGTCACGACGAGCGTCGAGTTCGCCGAGCGAATCCTGCGTGAAGGGTACCTCGCAAACAAGATCGGTCACCCCGCGGTCGTGCGCGTCCTCGACGATCATCTCGATCGTGAGGCGGAGTACGCGTACCTGGTCATGGAGTTGCTCGCGGGGGAAACGGCGCGACAGCGCGTCGAACGCACGGGTCCGATGTCTCCCATCGAGGCCGCTCGCTGCATGATCGAGCTCGTGAACTGCCTCGCCGTCGCCCACGACAAGGGCGTCGTTCACCGCGACATCAAGCCCGAGAACGTGTTCCTGACGGACGATGGCGTGCTCAAGGTGCTCGACTTCGGCGTCGCACGCGCTCTCGACGGCACTTCTTCTTCGGTGACCCGCACCGGCGCCATGCTGGGGACTCCCGCGTACATGTCACCCGAGCAAGCGCGCGGCAGGCCGAGCGAGGTCTCTGCGCGCAGCGATCTGTACTCCGCGGGCGCCACGTTGCTCTTCCTGGTCGCGGGCGAGTTCCTGCACGAAGGTGAGAGCGCCCAGGAGATCATGGTTCGCGCCGCGTGGACGCCCGCGAAGAAGATCCGGGAGCGGAACCTGGGGCTCCCCGAATCAATCGCGAACGTCATCGACGGAGCGTGTGCGTTCGAGGCGTCCGAGCGCTTCCAGACGGCCGCGGAGATGCGCGCTGCCCTCGAGTCGGCGCTGATCGAGCTCGTCGACGACCCGCACGCCTCCGAGCCGGTGGTCCGCGTGCCGAAGCGCACGCTGCGTGGTCCCATCTCCACGGCTCCTCTGCCGCTCAGCACGCCGCGCAACGCCCTCGGGGACACGCTCGCCGAATCCACTCCCCAGCCGCCCGAGGGCGCGACGCTGACCGTCGCGTCACGCAAGACGCGGCACCGCACCTACTGGGTCGTCGCCGCTTCGGCCGCGACGTTCCTGCTCACGCTGCTCTTCTTTTGGCCGCGAAGCGCACGGGAAAAGCCCAAGAACACGCCGTCGCAATCACCCGCGGCAGGCGCGCCGAATGCGCCGGCCACTCCTCCTTCTCCAGCACCACCCGAGCTGCTCCAGCGTGCTGCCACCGACCAGGTGCCCGTCATGACGGCCCCTGCCTCGTCGCTTCCCGCACCAGCTCCGGTGGCGGCCAGGGCAAGCGGCACCCCGCGCCACTCGCGTTCGTCTTCGACGTCGAAGTCCTCTGGCAAGACGGCCATCGCTTCCTCGGCACCGATGTCGGCAGTGCAGCCTGCGTCCGCCGCGCCGAAGCCGCCGCACGACGGTCGCGACGTCGGTTACTGACAAGGGGGGCCTTAGCCCCCCGCAGCTTCGCCTTCGGCGAACTGCTCCCCCCGCCGCCTTCGGCGCGCTCGCTCCGCTCGCGTAGGTCCGCATCTTTGATGTTTCGGGGATGCCGGCAGCTGCACCCGCGTCGATTGGGCGGGAGAAATGACTCGCCGAAAGCGACTCGCTTCCGGTTAGAGTGCTCTCATCGGGATTCGCATGAGAACGACTCGCGCCGCTCTCGCAACTGCCGTCCTCCTCGCCGCGCACAATGCTGCGGCCCAGGCGACGTCGGTCGCCACGGCACGCCAGCTCGCAATCAGCGGCATCGACGCGGTGGAGGCCGGCAACTGCGACAAGGGCGTGCCGCTCCTCGAGCGCGCGGAGCAGCTTCACCATGCCTCGGTGCATCTGCAGTATCTCGCGCGGTGTCGCGCGAAGAGCGGCAAGCTCGTCGCTGCGACGGAGATGTGGCGTCGCATCATCCGCGACGGCGCGCCGGAGGGCGCCTCGCCGGCGGTGGTCGCGGCGCTGACGGAAGCGCAGAGCGAGCTCGACAAGGCGCTCCCTCGTCTCGCGTCGACGACAGTGCGCACCACGCAGGACTACCCCGGTCTTTCCCTGACGATCGACGGCACGAAGCTGCCCGCCGACATGGTCGGCACTCGGCAGATCCTCGACCCGGGTGACCACGAGCTCGTGGTCACTGCCGCCGGGTTCCAGAACTGGGCGCGGCGCTGGACGCTCGCGGAGGGTGGCACCGCCGAGCTGGTCGTCGACCTGACGCCCCTGCCGGAAGGCGCGATCCCACCGACCGAGGGGCTCCCGGCGCGTGACGAGCAGAAGCGCGAGTCGTCCTCGTTTCTCGGACCCGCGGGGTGGATCACCGCTTCAGTCGGCGCTGCGTCGCTCATCGCGGGCACCGTGACCGTGTTCGCCCGGGACAACCGCAAGGCGGAGCTCGCCGCCCAATGTCCGGGGGGCAATTGCCAGGCCCCCCCTCACACCCAGAGCGAGATCGACAGCAAGACGGGCACCATCCACGACCTGACGGCCGCCTCGAACGTGCTCCTGTGGGGTGGGGGCGCCCTGCTGGCGGGCGGCGTCACGCTGATCGTCATCGACGCCGCCAACGGCAAAAAGGCGGCCTCACGGGAGCCTGGGACGGCTCTCTTGCTGGGTGCTCCGCGCGCGACGGCCGGCCTTACGGTGCAGGGCCGTTGGTGAAGGGGCGTCCCTTGCGCTAGGTTTCGTCGCGATGGACGAAGCTCTGGCGGCGCAAGCGGCCGACAAACTCGACGCCCTGCGCGGCGTCGTCCGCGAGATGGGGTCCGTCCTGGTGTGCTACTCGGGGGGCATCGACAGCGCCCTGGTGCTGGCGGTCGCCGCCGAGCAGCTCGGCGAGCGCGCCGTCGGAATGACGGCAGTGAGCCCGAGCCTGCCCGAGAGCGAGCGCGCCGACGCGGTTCGCATCGCGAAGCGCCTCGGCGCCGTGCACCGTCTGGTCGAGTCAGCGGAGATGGAGCGCCCCGGGTACGTCGCGAACGGACCCGATCGCTGCTTCCATTGCAAGACCGAGCTCTACGAGATCGCCGAAGCACGGCGGCGCGAGTGGGATCTTGCCGAGATCGCCAACGGCACCAACATGGACGACCTCGGTGATCATCGCCCAGGCCTCGACGCCGCCAGGCGCGCGCGGGTACGGAGCCCGCTGCTCGAGGCACGGTTCACGAAGGCCGATGTGCGGATGGCGGCGCAGAGCCTCGGAATGGACGTCTGGGACAAGCCGGCAGCGGCGTGCCTCTCGAGTCGCATCCCGTACGGCACGTCGGTGACGCGCGAGCGGCTCGCTCGCATCGCGGGCTTCGAGGAGGACCTCCGCGCGCTCGGGTTCCGCCGCGTGCGCGTGCGCTTCCACGAACAGATCGCGCGGCTCGAGATCAACCCGGCGGATTTTCCGAAGATGGTCGAACCCGAGGTCCGCAAGCACGTCACGGCCGCTGGCAAGCGCCACGGCTTCGCTTACGTCGCCCTCGACCTCGAGGGGTATCGCCAGGGCTCGCACAACGAAGTGCTCGTCGGTCGCTCCCTGCGCGTGGTCTGAGCGCCCACCCGTGCAGAGAGTGGACGGAGTCCGCACGTCGCAGCCACCGCGTCGGGCAGCCGAAATGACGACGACCGCGCCGTGAGACGACGCGGTCGCTGCCAGAGCTCCGAGGCTTCGCTCAGCGCGGAGGACGGTCGCGCCCGCCGCGGCTGCGACCGCGATCGCCGCCGCCACCGCCCCTGCCGCCTCGGTCTCCACGACCGCCGCCGTAGCCCCCGCCGCCACCGCCGCCGCCGCCGCCGCCACTACCCTCAGGCCGGGGCTCCATGCCTTCGGGCACCGGGAGCAGCGCGCGCCGGCTGAGCCGGATCTTTCCGTCGCGCTCGACGCTGAGGACCTTCACCTCGATCTCGTCGCCCTCCTTCAGCACGTCCTCGACGCGCTCGGTGCGGGTGTGCGCGATCTCGGAGACGTGGAGCAGCGCCTCGGTGCCGGGGATGATCTCCACGAACGCACCGAAGTCGACGATGCGACGCACGGTGCCCTTGTAGACCTTCCCGACCTCGGGCTCTTCCACGAGGCTGTGAATGATCTCGATGGCGCGCTTGACCGCGCCGGCGTCCTCCGACGCGACCGCGACGGTGCCGTCGTCCTCCACGTTGATCGTGCAGCCCGTCTGCTCGGTGATGCCCTTGATGGTCTTGCCGCCGGAGCCGATGATGATGCGGATCTGGTCCGGTCGGACCTTGATCGTCGTGATGCGTGGAGCGAACTGGCTGAGCTCGGGACGAGCTGCTGGCAGCGTCTCCAGCATCTTGCCGAGGATGTGCAGGCGGCCTTCCTTCGCCTGCTCGAGCGCGCGCTCGAGGATGGCGCGATCGAGCCCCTGGATCTTGATGTCCATCTGGATGGCGGTGACGCCGCGCTCGGTGCCGCACACCTTGAAGTCCATGTCGCCGAGATGATCCTCGTCACCGAGGATGTCGCTCAGGATCGCGATGCGCTGGCCCTCCTGGATCAGGCCCATCGCAATGCCGCCCACCGGACGCCGCAGCGGAACGCCGCAGTCCATGAGGCTCAGCGTGCCGCCGCAGACGGTCGCCATCGAGCTCGAGCCGTTCGACTCGAGGACCTCGCCGACGATGCGGATGGTGTAAGGGAACTGCTCGTGCGGCGGGATCATGCGGCGCAGCGCCCGCTCCGCGAGCGCACCGTGGCCGATCTCCCGGCGACCGGGGCCGCGCAGCGGCTTCGTCTCACCCGTGGAGAAGGGGGGGAAGTTGTAGTGCAACATGAAGCGCTTCCACGACTCGCCGATCAGCGCGTCGATCTTCTGCTCGTCCGTCGCGGTGCCGAGCGTCGTGGTGACGATTGCTTGCGTCTCGCCGCGCTGGAACAGACCCGAGCCGTGCACGCGCGGCAGGAGCCCCACCTCGCACGAGATGGGCCGGATGGTGCGCGTGTCGCGACCGTCGATACGACGCCCGGTGTCGAGCACCATGCTGCGCACGACGTGCGCCTTGCGGTTCTCGAACTCTTCCTTGACGAGCTTCGCGAGCGTCTCGAAGCGCTCCGCGCCGAGCTCGCCCGTGAGCGTCTCGACGAGCTTCTTCTTGAGCGCCGAGTAGGCGTCGTAGCGCGCGTGCTTCTCGCGGATGACGCAGGCTTCCCGGATGCCCCCGTCCACGAGCTCCGCGACGCGGCTCGCGACGTCGGTCGGGATCTTGTCGACGGTGAAGGCGCGCTTCGGCTTGCCTACCGCGGCCCGGATTCGCTCGATGAGCTGGATGACCAGCTGCCCCTGCTGGTGCGCGAACATGAGCGCGTCGATGAGATCCGTCTCTGTCGCCTCGTCGGCGCCGCCCTCGACCATGACGATGGCGTCCTTGCTCACGGCCACGACGAGGTCGATGTCCGACGCCTCCGTTTGCTCGAAGGTCGGGAAGGAGATGAGCTCGCCGTCGACGCGGGCCACGCGGATGCCGGCGATGGGACCGTCCCAGGGAATGTCCGAGACGTGCAGGGCGGCGGAAGCCGCCGTCAGCGCGAGCACGTCGGTCTGCGTGACCTTGTCCGACGACATGACGGTCGCGATGACCTGGGTGTCCTTCTTGTACCCTTCCGGGAAGAGGGGCCGGAGCGGTCGATCGATGAGGCGCGAGGTGAGGATCTCGTTCTCGCGCAGGCGCCCCTCACGCTTGAAGAAGCCGCCCGGGATCTTGCCCGCGGCGTACGTCTTCTCCTGGTATTCACAGGTGAGCGGGAAGAAATCGAGGCCCGGCCGCTCGTCGGTGGAGACGGCGGTGACGAGCACGACGCTGCCCTCGCAGCTGATCAGACACGAACCATGGGCTTGCTTCGCGAGACGGCCTGTCTCGACGGTCAGCGTCTTGTCGCCGACGACGACGGATTCACGAACGAACATGTTGGGTGCGCTCCCAGCGCGAAGCCGCTACGTGCGGCCTGACGCCAGACGCGAGCGCGACCTTCAGCCTCGGTTCCTGAAAATCACGGAGACTACCGTGAACCTCACGAAGCGAAGTTGAAGGACATCGGCGCTACGCATCCGGAAAATGGATGGAACGAGTGACGAGCCCCCTTCGAACCCCGCGCTACTTCCGGAGGTTCAGCGAGGAAACGACCTTGCGGTAGCGCTCGATGTCGGACCCCTTCAGGTAGTTGAGCAACCGGCGCCGCTGACTGACGAGCGCGAGAAGCCCACGCCGCGAGTGGTGGTCCTTCTTGTGAATCTTGAAGTGATCCGTCAGGTAATCGATGCGCGAGCTCAACAGAGCGATCTGAACTTCAGGTGATCCGGTATCTGTCTCGTGAAGCCGGAACTTGGTGATGACGCCCATCTTGGCGTCGGATTCCAAAGACATTTCTGCTTTCCTGACTAGTTGAATGGGGCCGGGAGTATATCCGTCGCTTCTTACCGGTCAACCCGCACCAGCCACCCGAGCAGTGCCGCTTTCTCCCGGCTAAAATTCACCTCCACGTGATTCTGCCGTCGTGCCCTGCCCCCGCGAGAGCGTCCAGACAGGGCAGTATGGAGCCGGCGTCACCCCCACACGGCGGAAGCTCAGCCAGCACGCCGAGCACGGCGTCGCGGAGCAGACCGAGGTCCTCGGTGTTTGCCTCGTCGATGTGCCCGAGCCACTGGCCGGCTCCGGTCAGGAAAGACGCAGTCGCCACCGCGTACGCTCCCGACATGTTGACCGGGTGCCCGGCGACCCTGACCTCGGCAGACCCGGCCCCGCCGCAGCCGAGCACGAACGTCCCTCCGTCGACCTCGGCTTGCGTCGTGCGACCCCGCCCGCAGGAGTCGGAGCGGATGTGCTCGACGACGTCGAGGAGCTGCCGCCCCGACACGTGCACTCTGACGAGCCGATCGTCGAAGGGCAGCACACGGAAGACGTCTTCCACCGTGAGCTCTCCCGCGGGCAGATCGTCACGGATACCCGTCGTGTTGATGAGCGCGAGCTCCGCGCCGGCCGTGACGCGCAGCGCGTGCGTCACGAAGTCGCCGAGCGCCGAGTCCCCTCCTCGCACCGCCGCACGTGAGACGCCCCGCGGCGCGAACGCGATCGGCCGCCCGAGCCCCGCGGTGGCCATCGCGCGACGATACGGCTCGAGGAGGGTGAGCACGTCCGGACGCTCCACCACGCCCGCCGTGATCGGGACGAGGGACGGCCTCACCTCGACGACGGCGCTGCGTCGGCCCGACCCTGCGACGTCCTGCGGCTCCGTCGAGACGAGAACGGACACGCGACCGACGTAGCGCCCGTACGCGCCCGAGTGCACGACGGGCACGACGCGCGACCGACACCCGCGGCTCTTCGCGAGCTTCGCGCCGCAATCCTGCACCGCGTGCTGCGGCGCTGTCACGTCGTGCGTGTGCCCGCCGAGCACGACATCCACGCCCGTCGTGAGCGGTACGAGCTCGTCGTCGAGGTCGGTGCCGAGATGCGACAGCACGACGATGACGTCAGCGTCGCGGGAGGCATCCACGACTTGCTGCACGACTGCCGCGGATGCCGCGACGTCGGGGGCCGCATCCGGTGAACGACCCACCCCGACGATGCGCACACGCAGCCCGCCGCGCTCGACCAGCACCGACGGCTCCGCGAGCCCCGCGGCTTCCGCGCCGAGGTTCGCCGCGAGGAGCAGATCCCCGGGCGCGTAGCGACGGAGCGACGCGAGACGGGCTGGACCCGGTGAGAAGTCGTGGTTGCCGAGGGCCTGGGCGTCCACACCGAGCGCGTCGACGACGCGCATCTCCGGGACGCCGCCGAAGAGAGTGTAGACGGCGGTGCCCTCGAAGACGTCACCGGCGTCGAGCGTGACGGCGACGTCAGTGCGCGCGCGCTCGCGGTCGAGCGCCGTCGCGATGCGCGCGGCGCCCCCGACGGATACGGTGTCGCCGCTCGCCCCGCCGAGGCCACGCTCGGCGTCCGTCGCGTCCAGCGTGACGCGCTCCGGGAAGAGATGCGAATGCAGATCCGCCACGTGCAGGAGCGCGAGCCGGGTGCGCGCGGGTTCCCTGCGCTCCCCGTGGGCGGGCGCACAGGCCGAGAGCATGGCGAAGCATAGGAGGAGGCAGCGCACGCTGGAGCGTCCATCGGCGCGAGCGCCCGGGCGGTTGCGCGAAATCGGCGCGCGCTATTCCGCCTCGAGGAGATCGGCGAAGCGCGGCGCGAAGGCGTCGTTGGCGGCCTTCTCGATGTCCTTCGCCGTCACCATGCGCGCCGTGGCCGCCACGACGGCCTCTGCCTCCGCCAGCGTCACCCGCCCGAGCGCCTCTTTGACCTCGGCGACGGCGGACGCCTCCATGCTTAGCTCGCGAATGCCCATCCCGAGCAGGAGCACGGCGGCGATGGGGTTGCTCGCCATCGCGCCGCACACGGAGATTGGGCGGTTCCGGTTCTTCCCGACGGCGACGACCCCGCGGATGAGCCGCAGGATCGCGGGATCGAAGGGAGAGCCGAGGTCCGCGAGCGTGCGGTTCGTCCTGTCGACCGCCAGCGCGTACTGCACGAGATCGTTGGTCCCGATGCTCATGAACTCCGCGATGTCGGCGAGCTCGTCCGCCATGATCGCGGCCGCGGGCACCTCCACCATGATCCCGAGAGGGACGTGCTCCGCGCGCTGCTGACCGGCGGCGTCGACGTCGTGGATGGCGCGGTCGAGCAGCTGCCTGACCTGGCGCAGCTCGTCGACCGACGTGATCATAGGGATCATGATGCGCAAGGAGCCATGTGCGGAGGCGCGAACCATGGCGCGCAACTGGACCAGGAAGAGCTCCGGCCGCGACAGCGCCAGGCGCACCGCGCGGAGACCGAGCGCGGGATTCATCTCCGGCGGGGCGTGGAAGGCGGAGGCGTACTTGTCGCCTCCGATGTCGAAGGTGCGCAGCGTGACCGGCATCGGCGAGACGGTCTGCACGACGGTCTTGTACACCTCGTACTGCTCGTCCTGCGACGGCGGCAGCGCACGGTCCACGTACAGGAACTCCGTACGGTAGAGGCCGATGCCCTGCGCTCCCTCGAAGAGCGCGATGTGTGCCTCCGCGGGCAACTCGATGTTCGCCCGGATCTCGATGGGCACGCCGCACTTCGTCGCGCAGGGACGATCCCGCCACGCCTGGCGATCGCGCGAGATCGCGAGATGCCGCTCGGCACGTGCAGAGGCCGCGGACAGGATCTCCCGCGTTGGCGAGATCGTGACGCGCCCGCGGAAGCCGTCCACCACGAGACGATCGTCGCTGCCGACCTGGGCGACGATGCCGGCGACGCCTACCACGGCGGGGATCTCAAGCGCACGCGCGATGATGGCGGTGTGCGAGGTGCGCGTGCCCACCTCCGTCACGATGGCGAGCACGCGGTCCTTCGCGAGCGTCGCGGTCTCCGCGGGCGACAGATCCCGCGCGACGATGATGCTGGGCTCCTTGATGTCCGGCAAGGACACCGTGCGCGTCCGCCCGCTGAGCGCTCGCTGCAGCAGATCTGCGATGAACACGATGTCGTGGCTGCGCTCCGCGAGGTACGGATCGCCGCCGGTGCTGAGCTGCTCGGCGAGCTCGTCGGTGACCACGTCGACCGCCCACTCGGCGCACAGAAGTCCAATGCGCACATGCCGCTCCACCTCGTCGCGAAGCGTCTCGTCGGTCAGCATCAGCCGGTAAGCCTCGAGGATCGAGGCTTCCGCCTTGGCGAGCCGCCGGGCTGCGCCATCCGACACCTCCGTGAGCCCTTGGACGGCGTGCGCGACGGCGTCCTCGAAACGACGGAGCTCCTCCTCGGCCTGGTGCTTCTTGATGTGACGGCGCACCACGCCGGGACGGCGCATGTCGATGACCATCGCCCGGCCGATGGCGAGCCCGGGCGACCCGGCGATCCCCACGAGGACGACCGGCGGGGCCTCGGACTGCCCGGTTCGTCGGCCTCGCGGGCTCACGTCATTCCTCTTCTCCGAACCGCGCATCGATGAGCTCGCCGATCGCGCGCACGGCGTCCTCCGCCGAGTCTCCGTTCGCTTCCACGATGAGCGAGGTCCCCTTCGCTCTGCAGAGCAGAAGGAGCCCCATCACGCTCTTCGCGTTCACCGTCTGATCCTCGTTGCCCGCTGTCACGTCGCATGGAAAGCGGGAGGCGAGCTGCGTCAGCTTCGCAGCCGCTCGAGCGTGGAGCCCAAGCTTGTTCTTCACCAAGAAAGTGCTGCGCGCATGACTCATGTTTAGCCGACTCCTCGACGCGAAGTTCCCCCGACGAAGCTTTCCCCGGTAACCGACATGTCCCGGTCGATGTCACGATGAACGACGGTGGGCGCGAGCCCGGTCCTCGCCGACACGTCCGTAGCGATCTTCTCGGCCAGCACCACCGAGCGGTGCTGCCCGCCGGTGCAGCCGATGCCGATCGTGAGATAGCTCTTGCCCTCCCGCTCGTAGCGCGGGAGACAGAACGAGAGCAGATCCACCGTCTTCTCGAGAAAGACGCGGGCGTCCGGCACCGCCAGGACGAAGCTCTGCACCGGCTCGTCCAGCCCCGTGAATGGCCGGAGCTCCGCCACGAAGAACGGGTTCGGCAAGAACCGTACGTCGAACAGCAGGTCCGCGTCGACGGGGGGCCCGTACTTGAAGCCGAACGACACGATGCGCGTGCTCATCCGCGGGGCCGCCCCGGCTCCGGGCCCGTACACCTCGATCACTCGCTGGCGAAGATCGTGCACGCTGAGCTCGGTCGTATCGATGACCTGGCGCGCACGCGCGCGGAGCGGGGCCAATCGCTCGCGCTCGACCCGGATGCTGTCGAGCACCGCGATGGCCCGCGAGCTCTCGACGCCGCCATCGTGCATGAGCGGGTGCGGCCTTCGCGTGCTGCTGAAACGCCGGAGCAGTGTCTCGTCGGCGGCGTCGAGGAAGAGGATGTCCACCTCGCGATGACCCGGAACGCGCACCGACTCGATCACTTCAGCAGCGCGATCGAGGAACCTTCGCACCCGCACGTCGATGCCCATCGCCACGCGTGGCAGGCCGGCGGCCTCGCAAGCGTTGAGCGTCGCGTCCATCACCGGCACAGGGAGGTTGTCGACGCAGAAGAAGCCGAGATCCTCGAGCGCGTGCAGCGCGGTGGACTTTCCGGCGCCGCTCAGCCCGGTCACGATGAGCACCAAGGATTCGGGGCCCGCGGCGGGATCCGTCACGGAAACGCCTTTCGCGGGGTCGAGGGCGGGGGCGGCTTCTGGCTCTCGAACTCGGAGGCCTTCGGATGCGGGCGTGGGCCGAACGGGCGCGTCGGCACCACGGCGTGCATCGCGCCGCTCTCGCTCGGCTTGCGCACCAGCGACTGGTCGATCTTGTCGACGAAATCCAACGACGAGTCCTTGCCCGCTGCTCGCAGGAGCTCGTTCCTCGCCGCCATCTCGATGAGCGAGCTCGCGCTGCGGCCGGGGCGGAGCACGAGCATCACCTCGCGCACCGGCACGGTGAGGATCTCCTTGGCGCGCCCCTCCACGCCGAGCCGATCGAGCTGCTGCTCGACGTTCCCCTCCTCGAACTGCACGATGAGGTCGATGCGCTTCCTGTCGCGAATGGCGGTGACGCCGAACAGCTCCTTGATGTCCAGGATGCCGAGGCCGCGCACCTCGATGTGATTCCTGAGCAGGGGCGCCGCCTCGCCGAAGACCATCCCCGGGGGGCGATAGTCGCACTCGATGACGTCGTCGGCGACCAGCCGGTGCCCGCGCTGGACCAGATCGAGCGCGCACTCGCTCTTGCCGATGCCGCTCTTGCCGAGCAGGAGCACGCCGACCTCGAAGACGTCGACGAGCACGCCGTGAATGCGCGTGCGCGGCGCGAGGCGCTCGTCGAGGAGCGTATGTAGCTCCGTGATCGCGACCGACGTCTCCTCCGCGCACACCGCCAGCGGCGTCCCCGAGCTCTCCGCCTCCTCGAGGAAGGCCCGGGGCACCGTCACGCCGCGCGTGATGAGGACGAGCCCTGGCGCGACGGAGAAGAGGTAATTTGCCGCCTCACGCTGCCGCTGGTCCGAGAGCGCCTCCACGTACGAGAGCTCCGTCTCACCGAGAACCTGGACGCGCTCCGGGACGAGGCCGTGAGTGTGCCCCACCAGCACGAGCCCCGATTTCTGGATGCGGGGGTGCGCGATCTGGCGATCGAGTCCGGAGGACCCTGCCGCGAGGTACACCGTGATGCCGAGCTGCTTGTCGGCGAGCAGCGCGCGCACCGTGATACCGGTGCGGGTCGCTGGTCGCGTCGGCTCGGCCATGGTTCACCCGAGCTGTCGCTCTCGGGCCTCGATGATCCCGAAAGCAGCTTGAGGATTCGGGGCGGCGGCGAGCGCGCGCCTCGTCGCCTCGTCGCGGAGCAGACGGCTCACTCGCGCGAGCACACGGAGGTGCTCGCCCGTCGCGTCCTTCGGGCCGATGACGCCGAGGACGATGTGAACGTCCGCACCGTCGATCGCGTCGAAGGGCACTCCCCTGCTCGAGAGCACGAGAGCGGCCGCGCGTCGCGTCGCCACGTCGATCGAGGTGTGCGGGATCGCTACGCCGTCGCCGATACCGGTGCTCTGCAGCCGCTCGCGTTCCGCGAAGAGCTGCAGGATCGTCTCGCCTTCGCACGAAAGTGCCGACGCCAAGAGGTCGGAGAGGATCTTGAGCGCGTCGGATTTGTTGCGGACGGTGCCATCGCCCGCATCGACGTAGATCCTCTCCACCGGGAGAATGTCCGTAATTCGCATTTCGTTGCCATCCGATCCCCCGCTCTCGCTGATGCTGAAAACTGCCCGGCCACCGTTCGAGCCGCCCGGGCGGGACCCGCGCTGCGGCTCGTCTCGCTGCTCATATCCCGCGACCGTGGCCGGTCGCAACGCCCGAAGGAAGGCGCCGCCCGCTGATATCATGGGAGCTTGCACCCCGCATCGACGGCAACGTCGCGTTTCGAGGGTTCCGACCGGTGTCCCTCTTTCACGAGCCTGAGCTTAGCGCGACTTGGCGGGGGTGGTCTTTTTCGCGACTTTGGCCGCCCGGGGACGTGCTTTTGCGCGCGCCAGCCTGGGCTGCGCCTCCACTGGCTCCGCCTTCGGGCCACGGCGCAGGGTCGCTCCTGCCCTTCGCTTCTTGTCCTTCGTCACCCCCTTCGTGCCGCGAATCTGACGCTCGAGCTTGTCGAGCACCTTGTCGATGGAGGTGTACATGTCCTCGGTCGTCTCGTGCGCCTCGTAGCGCTCGCCCCCGCTCGAAATACGCGCTTCCACCATGTGGAGCAGCTTCTCCAGGGAGATCGTCACCCGGGCCGTCATCGGCTGCCGCAGGAATTTCTGTAGCTTCGCGATCTTTTCCGTCGCTCGGGCCCGGATTGAATCGCTTGCATCCACGTGACGAAACGTAACGGTGATGTTCATGCATCCTCCCGGAGGCCCGGAATGGCCCCGTGATTGGCGGTCCAACGGAACAGGCTAAACGAACCCAGGCGCACGGCCAGTGGAAACGAGAAGATACTCCTCTTCGCCCTCCCCTTCTCTCGTCCGGGGGCTTCGACGCGGAGCCTCCCCGGGGCCTCAGAAAACCTTCTTCCTCTTGGAGGAGGCCAGGATACCGAGCATCTCGCGGTACTTTGCAACCGTCCGTCGCGCAATCTGTATCCCCTCCCGCTGTTTCAGGAGCTCGACGATGGCTTGATCGCTGAGGGGGTTCTTCTTGTCCTCTTCGTCGATGAGCTTCTTGATCGCCTGCTTCACGCTCTCGCTGGCGATATCCTCGTTCGCGACGCGGCGGATGCTCGAATTGAAGAAATACTTCAGCTCGAAGAGGCCCTGCGGCGTGTGAACGTACTTGTTCGTCGTGACTCGCGAGATGGTCGATTCGTGCATGCCGACGGCCTCGGCGACATCCCGCAGGATCATCGGCTTCAGGTGCGCGACGCCCTTCTCGAAGAACTCTCGCTGCTTCTCGACGATGCATTCAGTAACGCGGATGATCGTCTTGCGCCGCTGCTCGATGGCCCGGATGAGCCACTGCGCGTTGCGGAGCTTTTCCCCCACGAATTCCTTCGCCGTGGGGTCGCGGAGCAGCCGCTGGGTGAGGTTCTCGTTGATGTGGAGGCGCTGGATGCCCCGGTCGTTGTCGAGCACCACGAACTGGTCGGTGTCCTTGATCACGTAAACGTCCGGCGTAATGCCGATCGTCCGGTCATCGACCTCGCTGAAGTTGCGGGCCGGGCGGCTCTCGAGCTTCTGGATCTCCTTGGCCGCCTCGTACACTTCCTCGAGCGGGACCTTCATCTCCCGCGAGATCGCCTGGTAGTTGTGCTTTTCGAGGAGGGCGAGGTGCTTGTCGATGATGTCGACCTCGATGTCCTCGTAGCCGTAGGCGCGGGCCTGGATGAGGAGGCACTCGCGCAAATCCCGCGCCGCGACGCCGAGCGGGTCGAAGTTCTGGATCATTTCCAGGACGAGCGGCGCGTCGTCGGGATGGAGGCCGGCCTCTTCCGCGAGATCTTCGATGGTGAGGTCGGGGGTTCGGGTGCCGTCCGGGCGCTCGACCCCGGCGAGATCGACGTAACCGTTTTCGTCGAGGTTGCCGATGACCAGCTCTCCGAACCGCCGCTCGACATCCGTGAACTCGCCGAGCTGAAGCTGCCACAGCATGTGGTCCTTCAGACTGCCGGGCTTCGTGAGGTTCTGCTCGATGGGCGGTAGCTCGTCAAAGCCGCCGCGGTTGCCGGTGGGCGCCTGCTGCAGGGTGCGGTTCTCGAGAAACTTCTCCCAGTCGACCTCTCGGGTCGCCTTCTCGGATTGCCGGTTGTCCTCGGTCGGGCGCCCGAAGTCTTCCTCGAACGGCGTCGCGGACTTGCGATGCTCGCCGCCGCCGCCTTCCGGGTTGTCCGTCGACTCGCGGCCCCGCCCCTCCGCCTCTTCCTCGACCAGGATGGGATTGTCGTCGAGCTCCTTGCGGATCTCGTCCTGCAATTCCAGTCGTGACAGCTGAAGCAGCCGGATCGCCTGCTGCAGCTGGGGCGTCATCACCAGCTGCTGGGTCAGGCGTAGCTGTTGCTTCAGTTCCATTTGGTCAGGCCGGCGGCGGAATGTCCGTAGCCGAAGCAGTCTAACACCAGCTCCCGCCGGGCGAGTGGAATCGACCAGCAAAAATCATCCCAATCCCGAGGGGGTGGCCACCTCGACAGCGTTCACCGTCGGGCACCCCGGGGCGGCCTTACGCAACCCCCAGGTACCCTCCGCGAACGGCCGGGTGGTCCGCGATCTGGGCCGCTGGGCCGCTGGCGATGACACGACCTTCCGAAAGAAACAGGGCGTCATCGCAGATCGAGAGCGCGTCGTGCATGCGATGGTCGGCGATCAACACCCCTCTGCCGCGATCGGCGTGGGCACGCAGCAGCGCCGCGAGCGCCCGCACGTGCACCGGGTCGCCCGCGGCGAACGGCTCGTCGCAGACGAGCACCGCTGGATCGCCGATGAAGGCGCGCAGCAGCTCGAGCCGCCGTCGCTCGCCACCCGAGAGATCTCGAGCCCGGACGTCGAGGTGCTGCTCGAGCTCCACCGCCTGCGCACGTTCTTGCGCAGTGCGCGGGGCGACGCGTGCCGCTCGCTCGAACGTCGAGATATTTTCCGAAACGCTCAGGTCGAGGAGCACGCTCGGGCCCTGGGGGACGTAGCCGAGCCCTGCGCGAGCGCGCTTCCATAGTGGCAGACCGGTCACGTCCACGCCGGAGAGCACGACGCGACCCGCCGAGAGCGGCAGCTCGCCAGCGATGGCCCTGAACAGCGTGCTCTTGCCGGCGCCGCTCGCGCCGAGAACGCCCACGACCGCGCCCGGACGCACCGCGACGTCGACGCCGTCGAGAACACGCATCCCTCCGAGCACCACGCCGATGCCGGTCGCCGAGAGCACGGGCTCGTGGCTCATGGTCTCCGTGGGCAGCTCGTGCTCTGTTCTTCCGGGAGCGACATGTCTTCTCGGCGCGGCTTCGCGCCGGCTAGTGATGAGTCGGATCCACGGGCAGCGAACCCTTCACTTCTCGAAGTGAAACCTTCCCGGAGGCGATATCGACCGTCGCCTGCTCCGCGGTGACCCACCCGCGACCGCGAGCGAGACGAACCCCGCCCGTCAGGGTAACGGTCCGGCTCTTCGCATCGAGCTCGGCCGACGTCGAGGTCGCCTCGATTCCCTTGAAGCGCGCGGACACGCCGTCCTTCGCGCGCGCCCACTTCACGCGTGGCGACTCGTCGTAGGAAAGCTCGATGGTCGGGCAGCGCACCTCGAGCTCTCCGAGCCGCGCGACGACGTTCCCGCGGAGCGTCGCGGTCCCGCGCTCGACGTCCACGTCGAGGTGCTCGGCGGAGACGTCGAGCGCCTCTCCTTCGATAACCGCGATGGGCGCGGCGCGCGCGGTGAGCCCGTCCCCGAGGAGCGCGAGCGCGCCAGCGAGGGCGACCGCGGCGAGGAGACCGAGCTTCTGCTGGAAGCGAGCCATTTCCGTTATTCTTTCAGCCTACTACGGCTCGTCCTTCGACGTCAGCACGACGTAACGGAGACCCTCGCCGGAGAACTCCAGCGTTGCACGAAGGACGAAGCCGAGCTCCGCGGCTTCGCGGGCGACGCGGGCCTCGACGGCTCGCGCCCACGGCGCGTCTGCGAGCGCGCCGCCGTCGACCGGTCCGTCGGCGAGGAGCACCAGGTGGTCGACGTGGCGGTGTCGCAGCAACCCCTCGGGGACACGCTTCGATGTGTGCCCTCCCCGCAGCATCGCGATGCTCGGATCGGTGATGCCCGCGAGGTCGACGATGTCCGCGTCGGTCGCGACGCCGACCCATCCGATGTCGAGCGCCGCCACCTGCCGGGCTGCCCGGAGCGCGGGCGTCGCGGTGCGGATGAGCGCGAGCCTGTCGCCGAGCACACGCCGCGCCGACTCGCCCTTCGTGAAGAGCAACGTCGCCGAGACGGCAGACGCCGCGAGGACCCGTGTCGCGGACGCCCAGGGACGCGCGACGGCGATGAGCCGCGCTCCGACCAGGAATAACCCGGGAAGGACCGGGACGAAGAGACGGAAGAACGCCATCCAGTCTCCGCCTGCGAGCACGAGCGCGCCCAGGTGCACCGCTGCCGCGGCAAGGATCGCGCGGCTCTGACCGTCGAGGCGACGGATCGCCCACGGCGCCGCCACAAGCATCGGCGCACCCGTCCACAGCACCGAGGCGACCGCGTAGAAGACGCCGTGCGCGAAGTCCGAGGGCTTCGCGAAGAACGCGAGCGGCACCGGTCGCCCGAACGCCGCAACGCGGACGGCAGCGACCACTGCGGCCGGTAACGTCCCGAGAGTCACCGCGAGGGTCAGCGCCCGGACATCGACCCGCCCGCGCGGACCGTCGGCGCCCGGCTCGTTGCTCGCGGCGAGGACTCGTCCCACGGTGAGGGCGATGCTCCAAGGAACGAGCTCCGGGCGCCACGCCGCGGCGAGGCCCGCAGCGAGCGGCGCGATCCTGGACGCGCCGAGCGACAGGGTCGACAGGGCGACCACGATGCCGGTCTCCATGCCCGCGCCGCACCAGGCCGCGAGCGGTGCGCACAGGGCGACCGGGACGAGGATCGACAGCCGCGACGCGCCGCCCGCTTCCTTCGCCGTTCGCGCACCGAGCCACGCCGCCGTCGCGACGGAGAGCGACGCACCGAACCACTTCGCGAAGTAGAACGCCGCGAGCGCACCGCGCCGGGCGAACGGCGCGAGCAGATAAGCAAAGCCGAGCGGCGTCACCGCATCGACGACGGGCCCTCCGCGGTCATATCGATGACCGAGGCCCTGGGCGATGCGCGACGCCACGCGCGCGGAGATCAGCGCGTCGTCGACCGTGAACCCCCACAGCCAGGCGAGCGGCACGGAAGCGGCAAAAGCACTTGCCGCGGCGCCGATCAGGGCCCGACGGCGCGCTGTACACGCGTCCGCCGGCAACGCAGGACGCCTAGCCTCTCGCGCGAGCAAATGTCCACTCCTTCGCGATCGACCCGGAAAGTTTCAGGTTCCATGCGCTCGCTTCTACGATTGGCCCACGCATGTCGGCATTTCACGTCGTCGTTCGACCGGAACGGGAGCGCGCGCCGTCGCCCGCGCTGTCGCCACTCTATGGCCTCCTCGACGTCGTCGTCGACGGCGTGAACATCACGGCCCGGATCGCCGACGGTTTCGCCCCGTCGCTGCTCGGCGATCTGTCCCGGGCGTTCGCGGCGCTCGCGTCTGGACGCACCGAGCGAACCGTCGTGCAGCTCTACGCCGAGCAGGACGTGTGGGAGCTCGGACTCGAGCGGGACGCCGACGACGTCCTCATCACGGTCTTTCGCTCCGGCCCTGCCCCCCTGGTCGCCGTACACGAGCGGCGCGTCACCCTCGCGGCCCTGCGCGAGGGCCTCGTCGCGGCGCTCGCCGACGCGCACTCGAGGAGCGGCGCGAAGGGCGCGCCGCTCGCAGCGTGCCGCGCGTCGCTCGACGCGGCGTGGCCGGCCGCGCCGCGCCCGAAGGCACTGCGCTCGCCGACGGTGCTCACGCCGGCGCCGCGCGGCAGCTTCGCGTTCAACGTCTCGGCTCCCTTCCGTCGCGCGGCTCGGCCGAGGCCGACGGTCGCGCACGGCACGGCAGTGGAGCGCGCGGACCTGCACGCGCTGCTCGTCCAGGGCGACTTCGCCGTCGTGGCGCGGGGCCGGACGGCGACGATCTCCGGGTGCTTCCCGTTCCTGGTCGCCGAGCGGCTGATCCCTCTGGCGGAGGAGGCCCTCGACGCCTGGCAGAGCGGCCGCGCTATCTTCCGGCGCATCCAGCTCGGCGATTCCCGCATCGGCGTCCGTCGTGGACCGGGCGACGGGCCCCTCGACGTTTCGCTCAGCGTCGGGTTCGGCGCCGCGGAGGGCAAGTCGGTGACCTTCCCCGCCATCGACGCGCTCGACTTTGCGAGCTCGGCCGTGGCCATCGTGCGGCGGCTCGTCGAGGCGTTCACCACGAACGACCCGTCCCACGAGCGGAACCTGCGCCTCACCTGCGTCGCGTCCGCCGTCCAGGCGCTGGCCGACCGCATCGAAGAGAGTGCCGCCGACGACTCGGTGACGAACCCGGAGCCCGAGACGTATCGCTCCTTCGCTCCCCGCGCCGCCACCGGCGCGACCAAGGGCCCGTGGTCGCAGGGCGGAAAGATGCGATTTTCGCCGAGCTGGGTCGCGACAGTGCCGAGCATCGACCTGAAGTCGACGTTCCTCTGTGGCGACCGCATCGTCGTCGGCTCGGCGCGCGAGATCGCCTGCCTCGATCGACGCACCGGGACCGTCGTTTGGCGAGCGCCCACGGCGCGCGGCGGGAGCATCGCGACGCCGTCAGGCATCGCGCGCGTTGAACCCGACGGCAAGATCCTGCTGCGTGATCTGGAGACCGGCGAGATCAGATTCTCTGCCCGCATCACGCCCCGCGCCGCGGGCGGCGCGACGGGCGCCGTGGTGCACGCGCCCGGATTGCCGAAGCTCCTCGTCGTCTCGGAGGGCGACCGCAGCATCACGGCGCTCGATCTCGTCACGGGCGACGTACGCTGGCGCCACACCAGCCGTCGCTCGGCGGCCTACCGCATGCGGCGCGCCGGGAAGCTCTTGCTCGTCACCGGCGGCGATTCCGCGCTCGTGGCCCACGACGTGTCGACGGGCGACGTCGTCTGGCGGGTCCGCGATCGGCTCCCCTTTGCGCACTCGATGACCATCGATCACGACTCGGCCTTCGCCGTCAGTGGAGCGCTCGGTGGACAGTTCCGTCTGCATCACATCGATCCGTGGACGGGCGCCGTGAAGTACAGCGCCGGGATCTCCGAATCGCCGCTCGCATCGCAATCGCCGCTCGTCACGAACGACGTCGTCGCCATCGCGACGCGCGATGCGTCCGGCAGCGGCATCCGCGCTTTCCGTCGCGGCGACGGTGCGCCGCTGTGGGAGCACGCGCCCGGCTTGCTGTCGCCGCTCGCCACGTGGCTCGTCGTCGACGACACGCTCATCGCCAACTCGAGCTCCGGCGTCCTTTTATGTCTCGACGCCGCGACGGGCGCGGTTCGCTATAACCACGTCTTCGCCGGAAGCGCAGACTCGGACCAGCCGCGGCGGCTGGAGCCGGTGCTGCGCGGCGGCGCACTGTTCGTGCCGCAGCACCAGGTCATCGTCGTCCGTCCGCGCGACGGCGAGGTCATCGGCACGGTCCCCTCGGATCTCATCCCGGACCTTCTACGCGT
>CAYUAW010000013.1:0-22067 GCA_964442485.1 uncultured Polyangiaceae bacterium | reverse complement strand
ACGGCGAGGTCATCGGCACGGTCCCCTCGGATCTCATCCCGGACCTTCTACGCGTAGACGAACGCTGCGACGTGTACGTCGGCGAGGAGAGCGGCCATCTCGCGGCGTTCACGACGGCGGCGCGTCTCTCGCTCGTCCGCTCGTAGCCGCGTCAGAGCAGAAGTGACGCGCCGACGGACAGGTACGGCCACGCTCACCGATGTCGATTTTCGCCGCGCCGCAGATCGAGCTCGACGGCGAGCGCCCCGGTACCACCGAGCCGCTCGGGGGCCGTCGCGAAGGCGTGCACGTAGCGCGCGTGCCGGTCCGAGGCGAGATGCTCGACGACCGCATCGGCGAGCACGGACGTGCCGCGCGCCGAGTGCAGGCCCTTGCCGTGGATAACGAGCAAGCGCGCCGCGGCGCGACGGACGCAATCACGAAGCGCACGCGAGAGAAGCGCGTCGAGCTCGCGCATCCGCACGCCGTGCAGATCGAGGCGCGTCTCGGGAACCCACGTGCGGCCCTGCCCGGGCGCGAGACGAAGCGGAGCGAGATCGACGCGGTGACCCTGGATACGCTCGCCGTTCCGCTCGAGCATGAACTCGAACGACGTGCCAGCACGATGCGCCGCTCGCGAGATTTCGCCGGTCGATTGGGCGCGAACCAGTGGAACCCGCTCCTTGCCACCGAGATCGGTCACGGCGCCGAGCAACGCGGAAAGCGACGGTTCCTTCGCGAGCGGAGGCGCCGCGATCGTCCGAGGCTTCGTGGGCGGTTCGGCGCGACGGATGCTCGTCATCCGGTGAACGACGGGGGCTGCGCCATCGCGGGACGAGTGACGTGCCCTGCCTTTCCGTTCCTTCCTCGCGCCAGGGCGACCCATCGGAGCGATCCTAGCAGTCAGCGCCGTGTGACGCGCCCGCATGCGGGTGGCGCATCATCCGACGGGCGGCGCGGTCGCTTCCACCGGCTCCGACACGCGCGCCTCCGAGGACTTCTCGCGAACGAACTGCGCGATCTGACGCATCGGGACACGCGTCGGACAGATGCGTTCCTTCTCGGCGAGCACTTCGTCGGGGACGTGCGCGAAGCCGAGCGCCGCGGCTCCGAAGTCCGGCATGCTCCGGCTCGCGGCGAGGACGAGCTGCATCACTCCGTTGTACGCACCCGCGGAGCTCGCGATGCGCGCGCGCTCGCCGCGGTCACAGAGCCCACACGCGATGCAGCCGCCGAAGCCGCGCAGCGACTCGCGCTGCTCCGCCGTCAACGGCGCGAGGCCGTCCGCCGCGTAGCGCTCGCGGAAGGCACGGATGCCTCCCTTCTTTCCACCGAACAGCCGTCGCACGAAGGTGCGCAGCACCGCGAGCGCGAGCAGGAAGACGGCCTTCACCCGGTGAGACAACGCACCGACATTAGAGCAAAAGATGCCGGAGCAGGCCCGCCGGGGAAGAGACGCGGTACCCGGGCGTAGCATTTGTAACCTGCCCGAAATGCGGAACACGTGACGCGTCTCTCCGTCACGACGTTACGGGGTACTGGTGCGGTAAGCAGCTGAAATCACGCCGGTATTCGGATGGCACAGCGGGTGCTCAGGGGAAGTCGTCGCCCCCGAAAGGAAGCCCCGAAGCCCCATGCATACCGTCGAACGCTCCGCCGTCTCCCCCTCGCTCGATATTCCCTCCGAGCTGTCTTCCGAGCGCGCCGCCGAGCTCGCGCTCCGCGAGGGGCTCCTGCGCGGCGAGGCCGCCGCGTGGCGCACCTTCACGCAGCAGCACGGGCGGCTCGTGTGCGCCACGGTCGCGCGCATCGTGCGCCGCTTCGGGCTCATCGCGACGTCGGAGGACGTTCGCGAGATCGAGGCATGGTTCTCCGTCGAGCTGCTCGCGAACGACATGGCGAAGCTTCGCGCGTTCCAGCCGGAGCGCGGCGTGCGCTTCAGCACCTGGATCGCGATGCTCGCATCGCACACCGCGTACGACTTCCTGCGCAAGCGCCGGCGCGAGCCGCGCGCGGACGTGGAGTGCGACGCCGAAGCGCTCGCATGCGAAGCTCCCGACCCCTACTCCGTCTGCGAGCTGATGGAGCGCGGTCGCCTCGTGGAGTCGCTCGCGCGCGATCTGACGGACAAGGATCGCGAGTTCCTCGAGCTCTACTACGCGGAGGGCCTGGACCCGACCGAGGTTGCGACGCGCATGGGCATCAGCGTCAAGACCGTGTATTCGAAAAAGCACAAGATCCAGGGCCGGCTCGAAGCGCTCCTCTGCCGTCGCCATCTCGCGGCGTAGTGCGTCAACTGACGACTCCCGGATCTCGATCGACTCGTGGTACACGGGCACGGTGTGTGGCTTCACGCGCTCACAGGGTCCGTTCGAAGCGGGAGCTCGAGGCCTCATCGGATGGCTGGCGACCGTGGCGTTCGCGGCGTCGTCCGTCTCTTGCGGGGGCCCCAGCGCCGCTGTCAGCGCGGCCGAAAGCGCCGCTGGCTCCCCCGTCGAGGTGCGCTCAGGGCACGACTATCCGAGCCTGAGCCTGGTCGCGCGCGACGGTGATCCGTTCGCGGCGATCGCCCTCGCGGCGGCGCACGATCTGGGCCCGGTCGCCTCGGTGTGGCTCGGGGCTCTCGTGGAGGAGCGCAGCCGGCGGGGTGTGGCGCATCCGTTCGACGTGCGGCCGAGCGGTAACGGGTTCGTGATGCACGCCCGCGTCGACGACGACGCGCAGGCGACACGAGCCGTCGCCGCCGCACGCGACGCCCTCGCGCGACCGGTGACGCAGGTCGAGCTGGGCCGTCTCGAGGCGCGCGTACAGTCGGCGTCGCCGCTCCGGGTCTTCACGAGCCCGACCGACCGCGCCCTGGGCGACTGCGTCGGGGAGCTCGCGACGCCACGCGCGCCGGAAAAGCCGTCGCTCGCGGAGCTCGAGAAGTGGCGCGCGGCGCTCTACTCGTCGGAGAAGGTCGCGTTTGCCGCCGTCGGCTCCCGGCGCATGCTCGACGCGGCGTCCCGGGCTCTGCGCGACGGTCCCGCGTGGCCCAGCACCGACGAACCCGAGGATCCCTGGCCGGCCTCCGACGTCTTCGGCGCCTACGGCGTCGAGGGCAACACGCGCATCCTGTCCGTCGCGTTGCGTGTCGGCGACGCGCCGCGCGCGCTCGAGGCGGCGAAGGAGCTCGGGGATCGACACTCGGCGCTGACGGCGCACGCCGCGGCGCTCGAGCCGCCATGGGCCGTCGATCGCATCGTCGCCACGACGCGACCCCGCGGAGCATGCCTGCGCGTCGATCTCAGCCTGGCGCCCGGTACGCCCGCAGAGCTGCGCGCTCCGGCTGAGGTGGCCGCTCTCGCCCTCGACGAGATGAGCCGCGCCATGGCCGCGGCTCCTGGGTCGCCGTTCAGCCTCGATCGCGCGGTGCTCGAGTCGTGGGATCCGCGGGAAGCCGCCGCGATCGCGGCTTGGCGGGCGCTCTCCGCGCGGCAGGCGCCCGGGCCGCGACGCGCGCTGGCGAGCTACGCCCACCCGCCGTCGGACTCCGAGCCGGACACGCTGTTCCCCTCGTTGGTCGCGCAAGCGGCGAACGACCGTCGCGCGTCTTCCCTCGAGGTCCGTCGCACGACGGAGGCGGGCCAGGGCGAGTACTGGCTCCTGCTCGGTAGCCCCTGCGCGACGCAGAGTGAGACGACGACGTCGGCCGGCATCTCGGCGATCTCCCTACGCACGCTCGCGCAGAAAGCGACCGCCGAGGATGGGGTCCGCATCGAGGCGTGGGTCTCCGCGGAAGGCGTCGGGCTCCTCTCTCACGGGCCGCGGCTCGGTCCGAACGAGGCACCCGCACATCACGCCACCCGTGTCGCCGCCGCTCTCGGCCGGGCACTCGCCGGCGCGCAGATCGGGCCGGGCGATGTCGCGGCCACGCGTTCAGCGGTGCAGGGCGAGCTCGATCCGGAGACGGAGCCGCTCTGGCCGGTCACGCTGGAGGCGCTGTCGCCGCGTCACCCGAGCCTCCTCGACCCACGCGGCACCTGGCAGTCGGTCACCGACCTCTCCACGCAATCGACCGAGACGGAGCGCCGCGCGATCGTGCGCGGTCCGCTGCGTCTCGCGGCGCTCGGCGCGGACGCAGTCGGCCGCACTGCCGACGCCGTTCTCGAGCTCGAGCGGTGGCTCAGGCCGGAGCGCGCGCGCGCGTCGCGCTGCCCCGTGGCAGCGCCCATCACGGCGCGCCCCGGCGAGTACGAGGTCGACGCAGCGGCGGGAGCGGCCGGTGCGCACGCGGTGGTCGCGGTGACGTTGCCGCTCTCACCGATGGGCGGCGTTCCGGTGGAGGCCGAGATGACGGCGTT
Source organism: uncultured Polyangiaceae bacterium (assembly GCA_964442485.1). GTDB lineage: Bacteria > Myxococcota_A > Polyangia > Polyangiales > Polyangiaceae > DASZVB01. The sequence continues at coordinate 17,745 of CAYUAW010000013.1, read as the reverse complement.
TCTCATGAATCGCGCCGGGGGCTGGCTCGAGCGTGCCGTGCGAGCGCCGGGGCTCGCGGCACACGCCGAAGCCACGGTGCTCGGCGGAGGTGACGCCGCCGCCTTCGCCATCGAGGTCGCCACGCCGGGAGCGACGGCGCGGCCGGCGGCGAGCCAGGTGCGCGCGCTCCTCGCGCGGCTCGCCGACGGAACGACCAGCGCCGTCGAGCTCGCCGCGGCAAAGGCCGGCTACGACGACGCGCACGCCGCCGCGCGCGTCGATCCGCGCCGCCGTATCGTGGAGGCGTGGCTCGGTCGGCCCGCGGCGAAGACGCCGGACCTCGCGGCGCTCCGCGCGTTCCAGCGTCAGGTGTTCGCGCCCGAGCGCCACGTCGTGGTGCTGACGCGCGCGAAGCCGTAGGTTCAGGGCTGCGAGCGACGACGTCGACGAAGGAGGACGCCCGCCGCCACGCACGCGACGAAGGCGACCGCCGAGCCGCTCGCACCCGTCGCGCCGCCCACGGCGCAGCCGCCCGTGCTCTTCGCCTCGAGCGCCGAGCTGCCCTTCGGCACGCAAGCGTCGAGCGACGCCGCGCAGGCGTAACCGGAGGGGCAAGCGCCGCCGTCGGACCCGCAGTGCGGCACGCACTGCCCCGGCGGCTTGCCCGTGTCCGAGTAACACACGTATCCCGCGCCGCACCCGCCCGTACACGAGCGGCCAAGGGGGCTCTCCGGCAGGGCGGTCGTTCCGCCGCCGTCGTTCGCGACCGCGGCGACGGGCGGCGTGCTCGAGCCCGACGTCCAGAACGGCGGGTCGTAGCCGCCGCGGCTCGCGGCGTCCATCGCCGTGCTGATGATGAAATCCTTCCAGGCGCTCACTTCGCCGTACACGGTGCTGATGCATCCGGAAGGCCCACGCGAGGTGACGCCGATGACGCGGCCCTGCGCGTCGATCGCCGGGCCGCCGGAATCGCCGGGGCAAGTGCGCGCGTTCTCGCTGACCCACTCCGTGCTGTGCACGGTGTCCTCGCGCGTCTGGCAGTCGAGCCCGACGCAGCGAACGGTGTTCCCCTCGCCCCGCATGCGCGTGCCGTCGGAGGTGTCGGAGTTCGGATCGGTGAGCCCGTAGCCCTCCGTCGTGAACGGCTCGTTCGGCTGGGGCGGGGTGTCGATGCGCGGAACGACGGGGGTCGCCATAGACGCGGGCATCCCCGCGCCAGCGAGGACGATGAGCGCGACATCCTGTCCGCAAAAATCCTGCGTGCCACTCGGCACCTTCACCTGGATGCTCTTGAAGAAGCCGGGATCGTCGGGTGTCGTCGGGCGCACGGTGTCCGGGGATGCGAGGAAGCCGTTGCCGGGACCCGGCTGCTGGAACTGTGTCACGCCGCAGACGACCTGATCGGCGGACGAGCCCGAGAGCAGCGACACGCAATGGCGCGCCGTGAGCACCAGGTTCGGCGCGATCAGCGTCCCCGAGCAGTGGCCGAAGAAAATGTGCCCCGGTAGGTCGATCGCGAGCCCCAGTGCGCCGGTCGTCGTCGAATCAATTTGGCCGCCGACGATGTCGGCGTGCACCGCACCGACGTCGACCGGCGCGACGTCGCCTTCGGGATTCGTTCCGCACCCCAGAACAGCGACGACGGCGAACGCGGCGGCCGCCGCGGAGGACACGAGCTTCATGAGGAGTGCTTTGCTGAGGCTGCGCCTGGAGCCTGACAGCGGGCAGTCTGACCCGCCGCGCCGAGCCTGGCGAGGCGTTTTCCTACGCTTCTTCGCTCACGCAATGACGGCAGCGGTTTTCCGCCGTCGTGCGTCATGCTACCGGGGGGCATGTCGTCGCGGCAAACCGTCCTCATCCTGGACTACGGCGCTCAATATACGCAGCTCATCGCGCGCCGCGTGCGTGAAGCGCAAGTGTATTGCGAGATTCATCCGGGGACCATCGGCGTGGACGCCATCCGGAAGATCGCACCGAGCGCAATAATTTTGTCGGGCGGCCCGCAGAGCGTCTACGACGCCGATTCTCCGAAGAGCGATCCACGTCTCTTCGACCTCGGCCTGCCGGTGCTCGGCATCTGTTACGGCGAACAGCTGATGGCGCAGCAGCTCGGCGGAAAGGTCGAGCCCGGCGACACGCGCGAGTACGGCCCGGCGATGGTGCAAGTCCTCCACCGCGAGGGCATCTTCTCGGCCTTCGACAAGGACGAGGAAGTCGCGGTGTGGATGAGCCACGGCGATCGCCTGACCAGGCTCCCCGACGGGTTCCAGATCATCGGGTCGAGCCCTGGCGCGCCGCTCGCCGCGATCGCGAACCCCGAGCGGCGCTTCTACGGCATCCAGTTTCACCCGGAGGTAGCTCACACGCCGCGCGGCTCCGAGATCATCGCGGCGTTCCTCTTCCAGGTCGCCGAGCTCGTCCCGGACTGGACGCCCGGCAAGTTCGTAGACGAAGCGGTCGAGGCCATCAGCACGAGGGTCGGCCCCACCGAGCGCGCCATCTGCGCGCTGAGCGGAGGCGTCGACTCGTCGGTCGCGGCCGTGCTCACGCACCGCGCGCTCGGCGATCGCCTGGTCTGCGTCTTCGTCGACAACGGCATGCTGCGCGAGGGCGAATTCGAGCGCGTGAAGACCGTCATGCGCGACGAGCTCCACGTGAATCTCGTCGCCGTCGACGCGCGCAAGCGCTTCCTCGACGCGCTCTCCGGCGTCACCGACCCCGAGAAGAAGCGCAAGATCATCGGGAAGGTCTTCATCGACGTCTTCGACGAGGAGTCCTCGAAGATCGAGGGCGCGAAGTTTCTCGTGCAGGGCACGCTCTACCCTGACGTCATCGAGAGCGTCAGCGTGAAGGGGCCGAGCGCCGTCATCAAGACGCACCACAACGTCGGGGGGCTACCGGAGCGCATGAAGCTCGGGCTCATCGAGCCCTTGCGCGAGCTCTTCAAGGACGAGGTGCGCCGCGTCGGCGCGACGCTCGACATCCCGCACGACGTCCTCTGGCGACATCCGTTCCCGGGTCCCGGCCTCGCCATCCGGTGCCTCGGCGAGGTGACGCCCGCGCGGCTCGAGGTGCTGCGAAAGGCCGACAAGATCGTTCGTGAGGAGATCCGCGCCGCCGGGCTCTACGAGACGCTCTGGCAGGCCTTCGCCGTCCTTCTTCCCGTGAAGAGCGTCGGCGTCATGGGCGACGACCGCACCTACGAGGAGACGTGCATCATCCGCGCCGTGGAATCCTCCGACGCAATGACTGCCGACTGGGCGCGCCTGCCGTACGACCTCTTATCCAGGATGTCGACGCGCATCATCAACGAGGTGCGCGGCGTGAACCGCGTCGCTTACGACGTCAGCTCGAAGCCCCCGGCGACCATCGAGTGGGAATGACGAGAGCCCTGGTCCGCCTCGCGCTGGTCGCCGCGTTCGCAGCGGCGTTGCCCTCGTGCATGCCGCAGGTGCGTCCCGCCGTCAGCCTGCACGTCAAGCGCGCCCCGAAGACGCCCGCTGACGCCTTCGTCACCATCGACGAGGAGTTCATCGGTCCCCTCGCCTACGTCGCCGCGCACGGCGTCCGCCTCCCCGAGGGCAAGCACCGGATCACGGTGGAGCGGACCGGCTACTTCCCGTACGACACCATCGTCACGGCCGGGAGCGACCCCATCTTCCTCGACATCAAGCTCGTTCCCGTCCCGGACTGACGTACCGGTTGAACGCCGAGCCCCGATGCTATAGTGACGCCCTTCACCGGCACGACCGGGGTGTACCTCAACCTGGTAGAGGACCTGCTTTGGGTGCAGGTTGTTGCAGGTTCAAATCCTGCCACCCCGACCCAGAATGACCAGAGCCCGGGTCGCGGCGTTCGTCTTCGTCGCCGCGGCGCTGGTCGTCGGGCACAGGTTCGGGTTGTTCGCGCGGTTCTCGGATCCGGTGAGCATCAAGCGGTCGCTGCTCGGGCTCGGCCTTGGTGGGCAGGTGGCGTTCGTCGGAGCTTACACGGTGCTACAGCCGTTCGGCGTCCCAGGGACGGTGTTCGTCCTGGCGGCGCCGCTGATCTGGCCCTGGCCGGTCGCGTTCGCGCTCTCGATGACGGGGACCATGACTGCGAGCGTCGTCGGGTTCTCGTTCGCTCGCTTCGTCGCGCGGGACTTCGCGCAAGAGCGCGTCTTCGCGCGTCTCGGTCGTTACCAGGACGCGCTCGAGCGCCGCTCGTTCCTCACCGTGTTCCTGCTGCGGCTCGTGTTCTGGATGCCACAATGGCTACACGTCCTGCTCGGCGTGTCGAAGGTGTCCTTCTCGACGCACTTCTGGGCGTCGCTCGCGGGCTACGCGCTGCCGCTCTTCCTCGTGAGCTATTTCGGAGAGCCGCTGTTCAACTGGCTCCGCACGCTGCCGGCGGCGGCGTGGGTCGCGATGGCCGCTTCACTCGGCGCAATCGGATTCGCCGTCTGGTACACCGAACGCCGGCGACGCCGGTGAGCGCGAGAAGGGCTGCGGCACTCGATCCGTCGAACGACGATGCGCCCCTCGGCGGGCGGGCGAGCGAACAGATCCCGCCGCCGGCCTTTCCACCCGCTTGCCGGTATAGATCGAAGAAGCCCGTGAGCTTCACCGGCGTCTCGCAGACCTGGCGCGAGAGCCGCCCGACGTTGCCAGTCTCGTCCACGGCCGCGACGGCAACGACGTAGCGGACGTAGTTGACGAGGTGCTCGAGCGTCGTGCTGCCCTCGCCGGACGGCGCCGAACCGCAGGCGTACGCGTCGAGGGGACTCTCGACGACGGGGTCAGTGCCAGGGAGCAGCACCGTCGACGCGGAGCATTCGTCCGTACCGCCGTCCTGCGAGCGCCCGGCGGAGCCCCCGTCGCGGTCGCTCGGCGCACTCGCCGAGGCACCGGCGTCGGCGCTGGGCTCGGCGTCGGGGGCGGCGACCTCCGTGTCGGTGCCGAGCGCGCCGAGCCCGCGCTTCGTCCCTCCGTCGGGGAAGACGGTGCCGGGCGCGGGATCGCAGTAGAACCGGTAGGCGCGTACGTCGAAATCAGGGCTCGGCGTCCAGTCGAGCAAGAGCCGCGTGTCGCCGTCGCTGGCGCCGACGCTCGGGGGCGGCGAAGGAGGAACGACGTCGTAGCCGATGTCATTCCAGACGACGGGCGCGCCGACGACGTTCGCCGTCGAATCGACCAGCATGAAATGAAGTGCGAGCGGGACGCCTCGCTGGGACGTCGAGCTCATGCAGGCGTCGGGATAGACGCCGTGGGCGACCTCGGCATCGGCGCCCGACGTCGTCGGTCGTTGGCGACCGACCAGATCGACCGCGGCGACGTCGACGCGTGTACTCGCGCGGGTGGCAGGCGCGCCGTACACGAGCCAGCACGCGCCGGTGTCGCCCGCGCCACGATTCTTCGGCAGAGAGCAGTCCACTCCGTGATCGCCCGCCCACACCTGCAGCGCGGCACTCGCGTAGTCCCCGAGTGTCACCGGATAGAACGTGAGCACGTCCTTCTTCAGGCAGTCCACACGGTTCACCCAGTTCGGACGCTGCGCCAGAGGGCGAATCGGTTCCTTCCGGTAGAGCGCGGCCGGCAGCGCGATCGTCTGCGCGTGTGCACTCCCCGCGACCGAGGCCACCGCCACCACGACGAATCGAAGCAGCCGCAAGACGGCTCTCTTCATGACCGACCTCCGGCGTCACGTTCAGCACGGACCGTGCCGCGTGGTCGCATCGAGCCGCGAGGGAAGAAGCGTGACGAACGCCGCGAACGGCGCAACGAGATCTGTCAACTTGACAGGACGGACAGGTGCGAGTCGTCAAGTCGACAGCGCGCAAGGCGCGACCGCATCGCGTGAACATCCGCCTCTCACGTGACGGCGCGGGGCACGTCGATCCGCTTCAGGTCGCCGCCGTCACCTCGTTCATCACTGCGGCTCGGTGGGGACTCGCAAGGGCAGGTCGCGCGTTCGAGCGGCTCGAAGGCCGGGGAGGCCGCACGCCCTCCGAGCCGAGTGACACCCCAAAATGTCACGAACGAGGCGCGAATGACGTGCGACTTCGAGCGCTTCTGCGCGAATCACGGGGCCTACGGACGGCACGCACCTTGCTGAACGGGTCCTCGCTGAGCAGAGCCCAGCAACCAAGGCGCTGAGCACCGCTCAGCAATACAGAGGAGCCGACGACGGCTCCGAAAGAGGCAATCATCATGAGCAATGCATCAAAGCGTGGCGAGGGGGCCGCGGAACAGATTGGCGGGAAGATCAAGGGCACCATCGGCAAGCTGATCGGTAACGAGCAGATGCAAGCCGAGGGCAAGGCTCGCGAGCTCGAGGGCAAAGCCAAGCAGGGCGCCGCGAAGGCCGCCGAGCGCACGAAGGGCAAGACCGAGGAGGTCACGGGAACGGTGAAGAACCGTGTCGGCGCCGTCCTCGGCAACGAGCGCATGCAGGCCGAGGGCAAGGTGAAGGAGCTCAAAGGCGAATCCCGGGAGCGAGCCAATCGCTGAGTCGAAGGATTGACCAGCTGATCCGTCGGGATGGGTCGCCTGCCTGGGTAGCCAGGCGGCGACCCGGTCCCGCGGGCCAGCGGGTCTCCAATTCCATCTACCGCTTCATCGTAAGCAAGCTACGCTCGGCAGCATGACGTCCGACAGAGCCCTCATGGGACACCGCGCGGTGACCCTTCTGATGGTCGTCGGGACGAGTTTTTTGCTCGGATACCTCGGTATGCCGACCCCGTTGCACGCGATGGCATCCCTCGGGCTCGCGCTGATCGGTATCGGCACGGTCATGGCGCTGGAAATCCATTCGCGACGCCCGGGGCCTCCGCCGACCGGCAATTCCTCTGCGGACGCCGTAGGCTGAAGCAGCTGCGGCTAGAGCGCCGGTGTGCTCGCCCCTGCCTGCGTGCGTGCGGAACTCGAGCGAAGGCGCTGGCTCGTCGCGCTCAGGTAGCGATTGACGAGCTCGCGATCCGTCGCCGAAAGCTTCGCGCGCGCGCCCATCTCGTCGAGCACGACATTCCACTCGTCGGGCGACTTGGCGTCCGGGCGCGGCAGGCCGTGACAGGACGCGCAGCGGGCGACGAAAACGTCATGGCCACGAGACAGATCGCTCATGGTCGTCCCCGGCCAGCGCTCACTCGCCCACTTCTGGTCGCTGGGGTCCAGGGGCACTCCGCCGGCCGCGGCGCAAGCGTGGGCCCCGACGACCGCAAGCGCCGCGGCGATCAGCCGTGCTGCGGGGGGCGACTTGAAAGTGAAAGTCACTTTCATTAAAGCACCGGTTTCTTACGGGACAGCGGGTAGCCTGTCAAGGCGGGGCGGTTCTCCCGGCCCGAACGCTGCTCGATCGAGCCGGCAAAGCCTTGTCAACCGAGGTTCCTGCGGGTAAGAGGCATCCCCCGATGGCGAATCGCAGTGTCTGGACGGTCCGGCAGAAGCACGAGTGGATGGCGACCCCGTTGAAGGGCAAGCATCTCAAGAAGCGCAAGCGCGTCCGGCTCGGGCTCGAGGCCGCCCTGCTCCGCAAGGCGAAGCCGGAAGCTGCCGAACCGACGGGCTGAGCTTCACGCTGTTCGTGACTCGGTGTGCACGCCGCCCCGCTCGGGCGGCGTGTCTCGTTTCTGGCGTCAGGCGGCCACACAGTTCGTCACCGTCGTGACCGCCACAGGGACAAGGCCAGGGGCAGGGCCGCGGCCGCAGCGACGGGGGCCGGCACGCGCGCGGCAGCCACCAGGTGCAGCCCGACGATCGCGAGGAGCGTCGCGATGCCGCCGCTCGCGAACCGCACGGCCACCGACATGGGCGTCGCCGCCCACGACGGGACGACGCACGCGATCGGCGCGACGCACGCGACAGCGCCCCATGTCGCTGCGTGCAGCCGAGCCGGTGCCGCCGCCGACGACGTCATCAGGTCGAGCGCGCCGTCGTCGTGAACGACGAGGCCCGGAGCGAACGCGCGCGTCCCGTCCGCCGCGAACGTCCACTCGATGAGCGGACGCACTGCGGGCAAGAGACTGGTCGCGTCGGTGAAGGGCGCTACCAGGACGAGCAAGCTCACGGCGGCAACGAGCGCTCCGGCGAGCTCCACACCGCGCAGCGACCGCCAGGGCGCCGCTCCGAGCGCCTCTATGGCGCGCAGCTCGCCCCGAGCGCGCGCGTGAGCACCGACGGCGAGCTCCGCCGTCGCGATGACCAGCGGCGCGAGCGCGGAGAGCCGAGCGAGCCGCGTCGCGACGGTGCTCGTGGCTTCGTCGGTCGCGACGGCCGTTACCGCAGTGAGCGCGGACAGAACGGCCATCGCGACGAGCGAGCGTCGGAAGAGCGCCCGGTCGTAGGCGTTCATGGGGGCGAACAACTTGCCCCCCCGCGAAGCCAGCCGCTAGGAGTCTGTCGGGCAAAGCCCGACGGACTCCGTCGTGACTGTCTCCTTCGAGGGGAGTTGCACTCTCCCTCGAGCTCCCCTTCTCGAGAAGGGGAACAACGGCTCATGCCCTTCGAAGGCAGGGCGCAGGGATAGATGCAGATTATTGCTGGAGCTCTCGCTCAACCATTCTTCTCCTCTCCGGGCGGGGAGCTCGAGGGGAGCCCGGCTCCCCTCGAACGAGGACCATCACGACGGAGCGCTGTCGGGCGTTGCCCGACAGGCTCCTAGAGCGGGGGTCGGTTGGGACGCTCCCGCAAAATGTGCGTGCTCGTGATCGTCTGTGCTGCTGGCACGGCAGGCTGCAGCGGCGTGCTCGCGAAGGGCGACGGTCGCGCAATCGGCGACGACCTCGGACGCTTTCGTATCGACGCGACGCTCGACGACTCGACGTGTGGCGCGGACGCCGTCGGAGCGACGAACGACTTTCGTCTCGACGTCTTCCTGTCCGAAGCACCGCCGCGCGTTTACTGGAACAGCGGCGCTGATTCCGTCGAGGGCGCTCTCGAGGACGACGGCGTCCACTTCTCGTTTCACTCCGAGACTGTCGTCGCGGTACCGAGCGACGTGCCCGCGGCCGACACTTGCACGATCGTGCGAACGGACGCGTCGTCGGGTGCGTTCGACGACGCGCGATCGGTGCGGAATCTGACGGGGTCGCTCGAATATCGCTACGCCGCTCAGGGCCATTCCGACTGCACGACCGCGATGGCGTCCCAGGGCCTGCAAATGCTGCCCTGCCGCATGCTGTACTCGATGGCCGGGACATGGATTTCCGCTCGCTAGGGCGTATCCTTAAACATCCGGAAATATTTGATTAATTTGCGGGGCACCGCGGCAGCGGTTGGCGCGTTGAAATTTTTTGTGGTACTTCTGAACCAACGTGCAGGTCAGAGCTTCAAGCTCTCGGAATTGGCCGGCTGAGGAGCACCTCGGCGATCTGCACTCGACGGTTGAGCCCGCTTTCTGCGGGCTTTTCAACAAGAAACACCCCCACCGAGGCCTGCGAACGACGTCGTGCCGTTTCGCCCGGGTTGGTGGACTCTCGCACGCCGGCGCGTGGAGCCCAGGGGTGTCCGGGGCGACCCGGAGGAGGTGGCAGCAGCATGGATAGAAGTTGTTCCCCTAACCTGGAGGTTCGTCCGGGGTAGTCTGCCGTCCTGCCCCGCGCCAAAAGCGCGGGCGAGAGGTGTAAGCCCCACCTCGTAGGACGGATGCTCGCCTGGCATGGGTTGCGAGAAATCGCGATCCGCCAGGTAGCCACCACGGCGAAAGCCGGGACAGGGGCGATAACGGGAAGGCCGGGTGCGAAGTGGCGCACCCGGCCTTTCTTTCTTGGACTACCCTCCGCTCCCGCCCGGGCGCCCTCGCGTGATCGGGCAAACATCCAATGCTCTTCCCGACCGCCACTCTCGCGCTCGTCACGACCCCCGTCGACTTCCTCTTCCACACCTGGAGCTTCCAGTTCCTCGGACGCGACATCTTCGCGCACGACACGTGGGAGTCGGTCATGTACTTCTCGCGCATCGGCCTCGCGCTGATCGCCGCGGGAATGCTGTTGATCGAGGCGCGCGCGAAGCGGCTCGGCGAGAAGCTCCCCGAGAAGACACTGAAGCGCATCGGGATCGCCGTCGCGGTCATCGGGTTCATCGCCTACTTCGACGGCTTCAACCCCAACGTCCGGTACCCCGACTACTACCACCGGCACGAGTTCTATCACTACTACCTGGGCTCCAAGTACTCGCACGCCCTCGGTTACACGCGCCTCTACGAGTGCACGATGATCGCCGAGGTCGAGAACGGGCGCGGCGAGCAGATCAAGAAGCGGGAGATCCGCGACCTCAGCGTGAACCTCATCCGCCCGGTGACCGAGACCTACGTCTTCAAGGACCCCGGGCAGTGCAAGAGCCGCTTTTCGCCCGACGAGTGGGAGTCCTTCAAGAAGGACGTCGCATGGTTCGAGAGCGTCTCGCGCGGCGGCTACTGGGAGAACATGCAGCAGGACCACGGGTACAACCCACCGCCCGTGTGGACCGCTACCGGAAAGCTCTTCGCGAGCATCGCGCCCGCGGGTGACGGCTTCTTCAAGCTGCTCTCGCTGCTCGACATCGGTTTGCAGGCGGGGACGCTGCTCATTCTTTACTGGGCGTTCGGGTGGCGGGTGATGGCCGTCGCCAGCGTCTTCTGGGGGACCAACGCCGCGGCAAACTTCTACTGGACGGGCGGCGCGTTCCTCAGACAGGACTGGGTCTTCTTCATGGTGGCGTCCGTGTGCTTCGCACGGAAGCGGCGCTTCGGCCTGGCGGGGGCGGCGCTCACCTGGTCGTCCCTGCTGCGCGTCTTTCCCATGGTCGCCTTCGCGGGCTGGATCATCGTCATCGGGATTCATCTCTGGAAGCACAAGAAGCTCCACCCGAACCACCAGCGGCTCATCATGGGCTGCGTGGTCTGCGCCGGCCTCCTGATTCCGACCAGCATGGTGGTCGCAGGGCCGGAGGCCTACCGGGATTTCTTCGCGCACATCAAGGTGCACAACCGGACGCCACTCACGAACCACATGGGCCTCGAGACGATCCTGGTCCACGACTGGCACGGGCGCATGCGCTTCACCCGCGACGCCACGCTCGACGACCCCTTCGAGCTCTGGAAGCAGGGGCGACGCGATCGCTTCGATCACCTGAAGCCGGTTTTCTTCGCGATCTCTGGGGCGGTGTTCCTTTGGATGGCGTGGGCGCTCCGGCGAACGAAATCGCTCTGGATCGCCGCGGGGCTTTCCATCCCCCTGGTCATCTCGCTGACGAACCTTACTTGCTACTACTACTGCATGTTCCTGATAGTCATCCCGCTCATACGCGTGATGCCGGCGATGGCGCCGGCGCTCCTTGCGACGGCGGGGGCGAGTCAGATCATCCTGCGTAGCTTCTACTTCATCGACGACCAGTACACGGCGGAGAGCTATCTCTTCTACGCAATGGGCCTCTTGCTCCTCTGGGCCTACTCGCGCCCCTTCAGCATGGAGCGGCTGCGAGCGTGGCTCGATGGAAAGCCCGAGCCGAGGACGAAGACGACGCCACCAGCGAGCCCTCCCGCGGCGCAGGCGCCAGCAGCGTCGTAAGGCGCGGGTTCCGGACGCGCGCGCGGGGGCTTCGCGTACTAGACTCGGCGCGTGCGGGTGCGTGGACGGTTCTCGGGTGCTTCGGCCGTGACGGCCGTTGCCCTGGCGTGCACGCTCGCCGGCTGCGGCGGACGGACCAACCGCGCCGCCACGGATGCCGATGCGGGCGCGGGGGGGAGCGGCGGCCGCGCCACGGACTCCGGCGGCAGCGGGCGCCGTCGTGGTGGTGCTCGGTGCCGTACACGGCGCCGCCGACCACACCGCGACAGGACGGTCCGGTGAACCCCGGGCTTTCCTACGACATGCTCCCCGACTCGCTCGTCCTCGCACGCTACGACGACCCGAACGCGAAGGTACCGCAGGGCTTCTACTTCGACTCCGCCGGACAGGTCGTCCTGTGGAGCGGCCCGTGCAGTCCCTCGGCGAGCATGACGAAGTCCCAGGCGCTCGCGATGCTCGGCGGGTCGTTCGACGATGGAACGACGACCGATACGTTCTACGAAGCCGCCGTGTGCACCAGCGGGCAGCGCACCCGCTTCCGGCAATTTCGCTGCGACTACTACGACGGCATTCGGCTCGTCGCGCCCGATCCGGACGGCAGCCGCGCGCTCCTGCTCGCAGGCCTCCTGTGGCTGTCCGATGCCCAGAACGTCGACGGTGCGGTGCTCGTCTCCGGCGTTGCCATCCCCGGCGATACTGCGAATCTCGTGGAGCTTTGCACCACGGAGACGACGCGCGGCGATCTCGGGCTCTGCGACAGCATCACACTGATGAGCACCCGCGTGCGCGAGGGGCCGGACACGAGGATCGTCGTCAGCGCCCCGGTCGCCGTCCGCACGCTGACCGGCACCTGCCGCTGACGGTCACGCCGGGACGCGCTCGACCGCGTCTCGGATCGAGCCGATGGCGTTCAGCAACCCGTCCGGCAGGCACGCGAGCTGCAGAGTGAGCGCGTCCCCTTTCGACGCGACGCCGCTCACGGTGAGCAGCGGCGTGACCAGCGACGCGACGCGGCCGAGCCGACGCGCGAGCTTTGGGTCGCGCATCAGGTCGATGACGAGCCGATCGCCGTCTGCCTCCACGATGAACAGCGGACGCTTCGGGAGACTTCCGACGAGCTTGCCGGGGCGACTCAGATCGAGCGCGCCGGAGTTGATGAGCGTCGCGACGGGGCTGTCCGATTTGCCGATGACGGCGAGCCCGACCTGCCGCAGCCGCACGGCGAATCGAAGCTCGCCGGGCCCGAGGCGCATCTCCTCGATGAGCACCGTGCCGCTGACGCGCAGCCGGGTCTTCATCGCGTTCAACGTCGCACCGACGCGCACGCCCGGCGGGACGGCGACGATCTCCAGATCCTGCGGCGCGTTCTTCCCCTGCAGCTGGCCGGCAAAAAAACGAAGCGCGTCGAGCGGCACCGTGAGCCGGAGCGCCACTGCGTCGAGCACCGCACCGAGCATGTGTTCGGGGTGCTTGCGGATCCACGAGACGGCGCGCTCGGCCAGAGCCAGGGGCTTCATATGATCGCAGTATATCCGACCAGAAACGTTCACGATAAGGGCCGCGTGCGCTGGATCCGGGAGAAGGGTCTTCCCGCGACCGACCGAGCCATCTAGAGAAGCACGACGATCATGAAGGACGTAGTCATTGCGGGATCCAGAGTTCGCCTGGCGGGAGGCGAGAGCCGTGACGGAAGCGGGGACGGCCCGCTCGTGGTCCTGCTGCACGGGTTCGGTGCTCCGGGCGACGATCTCGTTCCCCTGTTCCGTCAGCTGGACGTGCCGCGTCATGTTCGCTTCGCCTTCCCCGAGGCGTTGATCGACCTGGCGGAGCTCGCCGGCCCCGGCTATGCGGGCGCGCGCGCGTGGTGGATGATCGATCCGTCCTGGTTTTTGCCCGAGAATCAGGGCAAGCACGCCGAGCGCGCCAAGCTCGTGCCCGAGGGCCTCGCGGAGGCACGAGCGCGCGTCGTGGCGGTCCTCGAGGGCCTCCGCGCCAAGCCCGAGACCACGATCCTAGGCGGCTTCTCCCAGGGCGCGATGCTCTCGACGGACATCGCGCTGCGCGCGGAGAAGCCGTTCGCCGGGCTGACCCTCATGAGCGGCTCCATCGTCGCCCTCGACGAATGGCAGCCGCTCTTCGCCAGGCTGAAGGGCGTCCGCGTCATGCAGAGCCACGGACGAGGCGACCCCATCCTGCCGTTTGCCGCCGCCGAGCGCCTCCGCGACTTCATGAAGTCCGCCGGGGCCGACGTCCGCTTCGTGGAATTCGCAGGAGGCCACACGATCTCGAACGGAGCCCTCGACGCCCTCGCGAAGCTCGTTCGAGACGCGTTCGCCGAATGATCCGCACGCGTTCACGGATTTCAGTCCGCGCCGGCTTCGCCGGCATTCCCACTCTCCTCTCATTGGCGAATCGTGATCTGTTCTTCCATGCCTTTCAGGTCGTGGCGGCCCACGGGCTGCGCCCGCGGGCTGACGACTGACGACCTGCCCTGCGCCTGCCCTGGCCCTACCCCAATCCCTGTCCCTGTCCCTGCCCCTCCCTCTGTCCCTGCCCCTCTCCTTGTCCCTGCCCCTCTCCCTGTCCGTGTCCCTGCCCCTCTCCCTGCTCTAGCCCGACCCCTCCCCCTTCACCCGACTCGAACCACCGCCGCCCCCGAGAACCGTCCACCCCGTAGGTCAGACAGCGCTTCCCCCGTCCTCTCCAGCGGATAGGTGTGCACCTCCGTCTCGATCCCGATCTTCTCCGCAAGCGGCAGAAACTCTCGTGCGTCGTCGCGCGTCAGGTTCGCGACGGAGCGCACCACTCGCTCTCCCCACAGCAGCGAGTAAGGGAAGGACGGGATGTCGCTCATGTGGATGCCTGCACAGACGACGGCGCCGCCCTTCGTGACGTGAGTGAGCGCGGCGGGGACGAGCTCGCCGGCGGAAGCGAAGATGATCGCCGCGTCGAGCTCGCCCTCGGCGGCGGCGTCCGAGCCGCCCGCCCACTCCGCGCCGAGCCGGCGCGCGAGGGCCTGTGCGCTGGTGTCGCCCGGTCGCGTGAAGGCCCGAACGCGGCGACCCTGGTGACGCGCGACCTGGATCACGATGTGCGCGGCGGCGCCGAAGCCGAAGAGACCGAGGCGCTCCGCGTCTCCGGCGAGCCGTAGCGCGCGATAGCCGATGAGCCCGGCGCAGAGGAGCGGTGCGACCTTCACGTCGTCGAGGCTTGCCGGGAGCGGAAAGCAGAAGCGTGCGTCCGCCACCGCGAGCTCCGCGAAACCGCCGTCCCGCGTGTAGCCGGTGAAGGTCGGCATGTCGCAGAGGTTTTCACGTCCGCTCACGCAGAAGCGGCACACGCCGCACGTTCGGCCGAGCCACGGCACCCCGACGCGCTCTCCGAGGGCGAGGTTCGTCACGTTCGTGCCGAGCGCGTCGACGACACCGACGATCTGGTGGCCAAGCACCAGCGGCAGCGCAGGGTCCGTGAGCTCGCCGTCGAGCACGTGGAGATCCGTCCGGCAAACGCCACACGCTCTCACCCGGAGACGGACCTCCCCCGCAGCGGGTTCCGGATCGGGGATTTCGGCGAGCTCGAGGGGACGACCGGACGCACGTAACAGCATGGCACGCATTGGCTTTCCGGCATTGTTGCCCGGTCTGCCCCGGGCCGCACGCGAGCTGGTGCCCGCCCGCTGGAAAGGTGCTAGTTGCGACCGTTCCCGTTGGCAGAATCGAACACCGCCCAAGTCGACCCGTCCGCCGATCCCGACCTCGAACGCATCGTGGCCGAGGAGCAACGCTGCCTCGACCGCGTGCTCAAGCACCTGGAAGAGGCGCGGCACCGGCCGAAGCGTCACGCCATCGACTACGACTCGCAGCTGCTCAGCCTGCGTGATCAGATCTCGGCGGCGCGCATGGAAGACGTTCCCCCGCTGCTCGAGCAGATGGAACGCCTGCAGGGTCTCGCGGCGCGACAGCGCGACTTCTCCCAGGGCTACGCCGACCCGCGCGCTCCCTACTTCGGGCGCATGGTCCTGCGGGAGGACGGCAGGACGCGGGAGGTGCTCATCGGGCGGACGACGTACGTCGACTCCCAGGCCGGCGTTCGCATCGTCGACTGGCGCGACGCGCCCGTGAGCCGGCTCTACTATCGCTACGCGGAGGGGGACGAATACGACGAGATCTTCGGGGAGCGCGAGGTCCAGGGCCAGGTCATCGTTCGGCGTAGTGTCTCCGTGGTCGACGGCGTGCTCCGCCGCATCGTCACGCCGGAGGGCATGTTCGTCCGGAACGAGGCCGGGCAGTGGCGACAGGCAGGAGCCGGCGCGCGTCTCACTGGCGGCCAGGGCAGTGCGATCCGCGCAGATCAGTATCACCGTCCCGGCAAGCTCGGTCTGGGCGCGGACGCGGCGTTCGGCGAGGACAAGCACCTCAAGGAGATCACCGGCCTCATCGATCCACGGCAGTTCGAGCTGATCACGGCGCCGGGCTCGGGCCTGGTCGTCATCCAGGGCGGAGCCGGCAGCGGCAAGACGACCATCGGTCTCCATCGCCTCGCCTACCTGGCCTTCCAGGACAAGCGCCGGTTCCGCGCGGACAAGATGCTCGTCATCGTGTTCAACGACGCCCTCGCCCGCTACATCGCGGAGGTGCTGCCTGCGCTCGACGTGGCGGGCGTCCCGGTGCGCACTTACGAGCGCTGGGCGAGCAAGCTGCGCGCGTCGCACGTCCCCGAGCTACCCGACGCGTACTCGGACGAGACGCCGCCGACCGTCACGCGGATGAAGAAGCACCCCGCGATGCTCCGGGCGATGGACCGGTACGTCGAGCAGATCGGCAAGCGCATCGAGCAGAAGCTCGCCGACGCGGTCGACCGGAACTACCCAGACGCATGGCGCACGAATCTCGTGGCGGCCTTCCGCAGCACCGCCGGGCAGCCCCTCACTCACCGGCTGCACGCGCTCCTCCGATGGCTCGCCACGCCCCAGGGCAACGAGCTCGCGGGGTTCGCCAAGCACAACATCGAGCGCGTAGTGAACACGGAGCTGCGCGACGCGAAGGACATGGTCTCGGCGTGGGCGGAGATGCTCACCGACCGCGGGCTGGTGAAGGCGGCGTTCGCCGAGCATTCGCCCGACGCCTTCACGCCCGACGAGCTCGGGGTCGCGCTCGACTGGTGCAGTCACCGGTGCCTCGTCACCGTGGGTGAAGCCGAGCTGACGCGAGAGTCCGACGAGCGCGCCGCCGAGAAGGCGGTCGCCGACGAACGCGCCGGCAAGCCCCGGAAGAAGACCAAGCGCCGTCCGGCCGCCGAACACGGCCACGACCGTCACCGCGACGGCGACGACGCGCACAGCGACGAGGACATGACCCACGGCGTCGACGGCGCCGTCCTCGAGGAGACGGCGGCGCTCGATCGCGAGGACGACACGCTCTTCCTCTACCTGACGCAGAAGCTTCGCGGTCCGCTGCTGAAGGCCAACAGCAAGGAAGCGCTCGTGTACGAGCACGTCCTCGTCGACGAGGCGCAGGATCTGAGCCCCGTCGAGCTCGCGGTCGTGTTCGCCACGGTGAGCAAGGGGCAGAGCATCACGCTGTCCGGCGACGTCGCGCAGCGGCTCTACATGAACAACGGCTTCTCGTCGTGGAAGGGCGTACTCGGCGAGCTCGGCCTGTCGCACGTCGAGATCGAGCCGTTGCGTATCAGCTACCGCTCGACGGAGCCCATCATCGATTTTTCGCGAAGCGTGCTCGGTCCGCTCGCGGACGCCGACGCTCCGAAGGCGACCCGCGGAGGCGCACCGGTCGAGCTCTTCCGGTTCTCGCACAGCGGGGACGCCGTCGGTTTCCTGGCCGAGAGCCTGCGGCAGCTCGCGCAGGAAGAGCCGCTCGCTTCCATTGCGGTCATCACGCGCTACCCCGAGCAGGCGGATCTCTATTACGGCGGCCTGAAGAAGGCCGAGACACCGCACGTGCGCCGGATCGCCGAGCAGGACTTCCCCTTCCGTCCCGGCATCGACGTGACGGACGTCCGCCAGGTGAAGGGCCTCGAGTTCGACTACGTCGTGCTCGCCGAGGTGAACGAGTCGAGCTACCCCGACGACGACGAGGCGCGCCATCTGCTCCACATCGGGGCGACCCGAGCCGCGCACCAGCTCTGGGTCCTGGCGAGCGACAAGCCGAGCCACCTGCTCCCCGAGGAGCTTCGCTCGAAGGATTATTAGTCATGGGGGGCCTTGGCCCCCCGCAGCTTCGCCTTC
>CAYUAW010000012.1:46797-51896 GCA_964442485.1 uncultured Polyangiaceae bacterium | reverse complement strand
GATCTCCGCGCTTCGCCGGCCGTCCGAGCCTCCCCGCTCCGCGCGTCCGCCGCAAGCCTTGAGCGCGTAACGACAGTCGCGCGCCGTACGCTACGCACTACGAGCGGACATGATCACCCCGGCGGAGCGCCATCACGCTGCCTTCTCCGTCCGCCGAGAAGTACAACGTGCCATCCGACCCCGCCGCGATGCCCGCGAATGGACCTTGGGGCCCAGAGAACGGCTGGATTCCGCGCAGTGGTTTCGGGGTCACACCGGGCGGTGCGCCTACCGGCAGATCGCGAGCGATGACCTGCGTACTCTTCTTTTTCGGGTCGACGGCGATCACCGCCTTGGCCCCTGCGTCCACCACGTAAAGCTGGCCATCGCGCAGGACGATCCCCTGGGGATCCTGCAAGCCGTCCACGACCGTTTCGGCGCGTGCCCCTGCGAGCTTTGTGACCCGGCCCGCGCCCGATTCGGCGACGAAGCAGCTGCCATCGGCACCGATGGCGACGCCACTCGGATTGCGGAGACCCGACGCCATCACCTCGACCTGGTGCCCCGTGACGGCGAGAACGCGACCTGCGCCGCGCTCTGCGACGACGACGGCTCCGCCGGATGAGACAGCGACGCCGTACAGCTGGTCGAGCCCCTCGGCGAGCATCTCGCTTTTGCTGCTCGCAGGGCTGTAGCGCGCCACCTGACCGTTCGCGGTCGTGACGATGAGCTCGCCGCCTCCGATGGAAGCCAGACCACGAGCAGGCGCGGCTCCCGGATAACCAGGGCCGAACATCATGCCGAGCGTCCGCAGCTTGCCCCCCGGAGCGAGCCCATAGATATGAGTCCCGTCGGCAACATAGACGTTGCCGTCATCGTCCGCCGTCAAATCGAGCGGCCACTGCAAGGCGCCGGGGAGCACCGTCCGCGTACTGGCATCGCCGAGAACCTCGGTGATCTGCCCGGTGAAGCTCGAGACGAACAGCCGATCGCCAACGAACGTCAGGTTGTCGAGGCCTGGGTCCAGCCTCGCGAGCACCGTCCGGTCCCCGCTGCGGGGATCGATGCGCAGCACCTCGCCGGTGGCCAGCTGCGTCGAGACGATGAATCCCTTCGAATCGAACTTCACGGCATCGGGAACACCAAGGTCCTTGGCGACGCGCTCGGGCGTGCCGCCTTCGGGATTTATCCGCCAGATCTCGTTGAGCCCGATCACCGGGTAGTACAGGAGGCCGTCGGGACCGACCTCCATGGCGTTGGGCATCGGCAGATTTTCCAGCAGCACCTTCGGCGCGCCGCCGCTCAGGTCGAGCTCCATGAGGCGCCCGCCGATCCGGCACTCGTTGATGAACAGCCGGCCCTTGTAAACGGTGATGCCGTTGGCGCCAGGGACATCATCGCGCAGCACCCGCGTGCGTCCGCCGACCTCGCGGACGCTGACCCGCCCGTCGTAGTACTCGGTCGCATAAAGGTTGCCGCGCGGATCGAAAGCCACGTCGTCCGGCGCGATGATGTCGCCACCCTTCGCGCTGACGCTCTCCACGCGACCGGTGCCGACGTCCAGCGCGCTGATCTGGCTGCCGACCACCTGCGCCACGTAGATGCGGCCGTCCGGACCCGTGCGAAGGCCGTTGGCGCCGAACAGACGGCTGGGCGGGGTGAGTCGTTCCAGGCTCCAGCCTTCGGCCAAGCTGGGTGGCTTCGAGGCTGCGTAACGTCCGTCTTGAAGCGCCATCCAATGTCTCCCTAGTGGTGGAGTCGATGATTCACGAAGATTCGCTCTGCTAGGCAGGGGCTGGGGTCGCGTAACCGAGAATGGCCTTCGTCTCCAGGTACTCCTGGAAGCCGCCCTCGCCCCACTCGCGACCGTTGCCGCTCCTTCTGTACCCACCAAAAGGTGCGTTGAAGTCGAAGCCGTCGTTGATCACCACCCACCCAGAGCGGATCTTGCGCGCCACGGCACGCGCCTTCTCGACGTCGGCGGCGGCCACGTAGCTGGCGAGGCCATACTCCGTGTCGTTCGCGATCTCGACTGCCTGCTCGAGGCTGTCATAGCCGATGATCGTGAGCACGGGCCCGAAGATCTCCTCGCGCGCGATGGTCATCCCGTTGTCGACATTGGCGAAAACGGTGGGCTTCACGTAGTACCCCTTCTTCAGCCCATCCGGCCTGCCGGCGCCGCCCGCCACCAGCGTCGCGCCTTCCTTGATACCTACCTGGATGAGCGCCTGGATCTTGTCGAACTGGGCCTTGGAAACCACCGGACCGATCGTGACGTTGCCGCTCGGGTCACCCACCGTCACCTTCGCTGCAGCCTCGCGCGCGACGCGAATGGCTTCCTCCATGCGGGTTCTCGGCACGAGCATGCGCGACGGAGCGCTGCAGGTCTGCCCGGAGTTGAGCATCATCGCGGCAACGCCCGCGGCGACGTTGCCGACGAACGCCGTGTCGTCGAGAACGATGTTTGGGCCCTTGCCGCCCAGCTCCTGAGTCACGCGCTTCACGGTCGGCGCGGCGTTCCTGGCAATATCGACGCCGGCACGGGTCGACCCGGTGAACGAGATCATGTCGATATCCGGATGGCTCGACATCGCCACGCCCACACCCGGACCATCGCCCTGGATCAGATTGAACACCCCGGGGGGAACGCCTGCGGCGTGCAGGATTTCGGCAAAAATCTGCGCCGAGTACGGAGCGAGCTCCGACGGCTTCAATATCACCGTGCAACCCGTCGCCAGCGCCGGGAAGACCTTGACCGCAATCTGATTTATGGGCCAATTCCACGGCGTGATCAGCCCACACACCCCGATGGGTTCCCTCACGATCATCGTCGGGCCGCGCTGCTCTTCGAACCGTAGGTTCTTCAGCAGTTCGATCGCCGCGCCCAGGTGACCTTCGCCGAGGCCAACCTGAAAGCCATTGGCGAGCGAGGCCGGCGCGCCCATCTCCTCGCTGATCGCCGCACCCAGGTCGGCCGTACGCTTGTGGTACTCGGCCGAAATCTTCTGCAGCAGCTCGAGCCGCTGCTCGCGCGTCGTCCGAGACCACGTCGCGAACGCCTTGCGCGCGGCCTTGACTGCTTTGTCCACGTCGGGCGCTGCGCCCAGTGAGATCCTGCCGCTCACCTCCTCGGTCGCGGGGTTCACGACGTTCAGCGTCCTCGGTTCGACCGGGTCGACCCACTTGCCGTCAATGTAGAACTTCAGATATTCGCGCATAGGCTGGCTCCTCCCTGGTGCACGTCACAAGCGGCTCGGTGCGCACGCCTCCCGTCACTGCGTTCCCTCGGCGTACCATGTCCTGAACTCCGCATAGTTCGGCATCTCCTCCGAATTGGCCTTCGGATCGATGGGCACATGAATGACACCCGGCTTGCCACTGGCGAAAGCGCGCGCAATCGCGGGCCCGATGTCCTCCTCGCGCTCCACGCGCTCGCCATAGCATCCGAATCCTTCTGCGATCTTGTCGAAACGCACGTCCTTGCTCCAGTGCGTCCCCGTCTCCGCCGACCCTTGACCGAACGTGCGCTTGTAGACGCCCACCTCGAGGCCCCATTGATAATCAACGCCCACTACACAGACGAGCGGCACCTTCAAACGCGCGGCCGTTTCCAGCTCCGAGATGTGGAACAAGAATGACGAATCGCTGGTCAGCAGCATGACGGGCCGCTTCTTGCCGTCGGCCACGGACGCTCCGATGGCATAGGGCAGCCCGGTCCCAAGATGGCCGAAGTTCTGGTTCCAGACGACGTCGTGCGGCTTCGCGCGCGAGTATGTCCACTGGAAGATGACGGTGGCTCCGCCGTCGCGCACCATGATGCCGTTCTTGGGAAACGCCTTGGTCGCCTCGACCACGAACCGGGCCGGATGGATGAACGCCCCGCCTTTCGGAGCAGACTCCGTCAGCTCCGCGAGACGAGCCTCTTCGTCCTTCACCCAGCCTGCGAGTTCCCGTGACTCCGACCGGGGGGAATCCTTGAGGGCCTCGACCAGCTGCGGAACGACCGACCGCAGGTCACCGACCAGCGGCACGTCGATCGGCCGGTTCACGCCGATCGCGGCAGGATCGAGCTCGATGTAGATCCATTTGCGATTCGCATTGTTGGCTGCCCAGTGACGGCCTCGGCCGTAGTGGACTGGCTCGCCGAGCTCGGTGCCAATGGCGATGCAAAGATCTGACTTCACCACTGCATCGACGGCAGCAGCAGAGAACCCATAGGGGAACGTGCGCTCCTCCAGTCCCTCGATGAAGGAAGTGCCGCCGGAGGTCTGGATCAAAGGGCAGCCCAGTAGCCTCGCGAGCGCGCTGACGGACTCCTGCCCTCGCGAGCAATGAACGGCGTGTCCCACGAGCAGGATCGGCGCCTTCGCCGCGCGTATCATCTTCACGGCCGACTCGATGGCCTGCGCACTCGCGCCCTGACGCACGAGACGATACCCCTCAGGGGGAAGGGGCGGCGGTACGTCGAGCTCTGCCTGGATCACGTGCGCGGGGTACTCGATGTAGACCGGTCCCGGCGTGCCGCTCTGCGCGATCCGTAGTGCGTGGCGGATGATCTCGTCCGTCTGATCCGGGTATTCGATGGAGGTCGCATACTTCACCGACGGCTCGAACAGGCGCACCTGGGACACGAACTGAATGCGACCGCGGCGCACTCGCCGCTCGGTGATGCGAGCGCGCTGCCCACCGAGGAAGATGACCGGCGAGTTCTCGACCTTGGCGCACATCATGGCGCCGGCGAGATTCGCGACACCGGGCCCGAGCGTGCCGACGCACAGACCGGGCTTTCCCGTCATGCGCCACACCCCTTCCGCCATGAATCCCGCCACCTCCTCGTGATGGGGAGCAACGACCTGCCAGCCGCGCTTCTCCGCAGTCAAAAACATGTGGACGAAGTTCGGGTCGGGGATGCCGAAGAGCGTGTTGATCCCCTCTGCCTCGAAGAGATCCAAGATTCGTTCGTAAACCTTTGTCGGCATCAGTCTCCACCTATTCGAGCCTGCGCGGTGCGCCGGTCTCCATGTACTCCGCCAGATTGCGGTGAAAGTTCGCGATGCTGCGCTCCATGTATGGATTGGGCTTTGCCCCGCTGAACCCCAGCGACTTCATCCCCTGCTGCA
>CAYUAW010000012.1:0-46697 GCA_964442485.1 uncultured Polyangiaceae bacterium | reverse complement strand
GCGGAGCTTGGCCTTCTGGTTCTCGTCGACGCCCTTCGGCGCCTCGTACCCGATGTTGCTGTGCCTGCCCTGCGCTCTGGCCCATCCACGGAACTCACCGTACGCGTTGAACTCTGGGTGCGTCGTCTGGACGTGATAGGTCTCGCAGAACGCCTCGAGCGCGACCTTCCAGTTGCAGTCGAAGACGCCCCATTTGCGCCAGCGATAGCGCATGTTCTGAAGCTGGAACGGTTCGAGCTTGCTGGCAGCGGGCTCCAGATACTGGCGCAGTGGCTCGCACTTCGGATCCATGTTGATCCATATCCAGCCACCCCACGTATCGACGTTGACCTTTCGCAAGCCGATGCATTCGCTCTTCAGCGCGCCCTTCCAGTCCTCCTCGTGGACCACGCGTGTGTTCTTGCCCTCGAGATCGTAGCGCCAGCCGTGGTAGCGGCAGGTGAACTGCTCCGTCCCGCCATCCGCGACGACTGGAGCCCGACCGCGCGCCTGCTTTGCGCCCCTGGGCGCCTGGACGAGCCGGCGGCCTCGATGCGCGCAGACGTTGTGGAACGCGCGGATCTCGTGCTCGCTCGCGCGCACGATCAGGATCGAATCGTCGAGGATATCGTACGTCAGAAAGTCGCCTACCTTCGGGATCTCCTCGACGCGACCTGCCTGCAGCCACACCTTGCGCCAGAGCTTGTCGCGCTCGGCACGGGCGTACTCCGGGGAGATATACGCTTCGACGCCGATGACCACCGGGTTCGACAGGTCATTCTCTGGCGCGGACATCGCCTGTGGAGATACCGCCTCCTTCGTCACGATTTCACCTCAGCGCTGTATCGCCGCACGGAAGCCCTGGTCCTTGAGGAAGAGAGAGGTGTTGTCGGCGGCGAGGTGAGTCCACTTGAGGTTGAGGCCCCCGTCCACCAGGAGCGTCTGGCCGGTGACGTAGCTCGACAGATCGGAAAGGAGGAACAGCACGGCGCCCGCTTGCTCCTCCGGTCGAGCGCGCCGCCCCATGGCAATGGCGCGACGGTCCCGCTCGGAGTCTTCGTCCACGTACGTCAGCGAGGCCGGCGTCGCAGTCACGCCCGGGGCCACGACGTTGAATCGGATGTTGTCCACGGCCAGCTCCGCCGCCAGCGTGCGCGTCGCCGCCACCACCGCAGCCTTGGCGGTGCCGTAGGCGATGTGGAACGGCGCCGTGTTCATGCCGCTGATGGAGGAGACAGATACGATCGAACCGGGATATCCCTTCGCCTTCAACTCCGCGGCGACCGCCTGGCTCATGAAGAACATCGTCTCGAGGTTCTGGTTGAACAGCGTCCGCCAGTCGGCGCGAGTCACGCGCGTCGCGCGCATCCAGGTCGCTGGCGCAGCGCCTCCTGCCACGTTGACGAGCCCGTAGAGCTGTCCCTTCGCGCGCCGCGCTGCTTCGATGGTGCTCGCGACGCCCTCGTCCGTGGAGACGTCGGCCGCGTGCGCCACGATCGGAAGGCCACCCGCAGCGAGGGGTGAAATGTGGCGCTCGAGATTCGACCGGGAACGGCTCACCGCAAGAACCGTCGCGCCCGCTTCGGCCAGCATCTTCGCGACGGACGTTCCAATGCCGCCCCCGGCCGCGCCAGCGACCACGACGATCCGGCCGTCCAGCTTCAGAAGATCCATTGCCATGGCGCCAAACGCTCGCGTCGCAGTCATCCGATGAATTCGACCTTCGTCGAAGACGATTTTTCGGGATCAGGGCCCGCGACTGCTCCCAGCATAGGGCCAGAGACGTTCGAAAAGCATTGATCGTAAGGGGCCAATGACTTGCTGCCGGAGCACGCCTTTGCACGGCACGCCGACCGCTCATCGAGGCCAGCAGGCGAGCATGGGCCGATCGACTGTGTGACGCGGCTCCGTCGTCATGCGACGCGTCGAGCACAGCGTGCGCCGTTTACAAGCACGCAGGTCAACGTATAAACGTCTCAGGGGCGCTCACAAGAGACGAAGACACCATGCACGAACTCAGATTCGACGATCGCGTAGCCGTCATCACCGGGGCCGGCCGGGGCCTCGGCGCAGCGTATGCCACGTTGCTCGCTGCGAAGGGGGCGAAGGTCGTCGTCAACGATCCGGGCGTCACCGTCGAGGGAGACGCCGTCAACGCCAACCCTGCCGAGGAGCTCGTGCGCGACATCACGGCGAGAGGGGGACAGGCCGTGGCTTGCACCGAGTCCGTGGCGACGCCAGCGGGTGGGCAAGCGATCATCCAGGCAGCGCTCGACCACTACCGCCGCATCGACATCTTGATCCACAACGCAGGCAACGTCCGGCGTGGAACGTTGAAGGACATGAGCTACGAGGACTTCGACGCCGTCCTGGACGTTCATCTGCGCGGCGCCTTCCATGTCGTGCGACCCGCCTTCCCGCTCATGTGCGACAAGCGCTATGGCCGCATCGTTTTGACGTCGTCGATTGGCGGCCTCTATGGGAACCACCAGGTCGCCAACTATTGCACTTCCAAGGCTGGCCTCATCGGTTTGTCCAACGCCGTCGCCCTGGAGGGAAACGCCGAAGGTGTGAAGTGCAACGTCATCATCCCGGCAGCCGTGACCAGGCTGGCCCAGGGGCGCGACACCTCGGCCTATCCTCCCATGCAACCCGAGCTGGTGGCGCCCACCGTCGCGTGGCTCGCTCACGAATCGTGTTCAGTCACGGGAGAAATGCTGATTTCCATCGCCGGCCGCGTCGCGAGAGCGGTGATCGCCGAGACCCCGGGCGTCTACCGCCCCTCGTGGACGATCGAGGAGGTGGCCGAACAGATGCCTGCCATCCGCAACACGGACTCGCTGAAGCTCTTCCCGGCCGTTCCTTCGGGTCACATCGATCACATCGGCTACAGCTTCGGCATGGCCAAGAAGGGTGCGGCGGTTTGATCCCCGGCTACTACGGCGTCAGGCAGGTTGCCCCGTCCGCTTGACACGTACACCCCTGTCGCGGCAGCGACGGGTGACGAGGATCGGGGCAGAGCACGGGATCGCTGGCAACCACGACGTCACTGGTGGTCGCCGTCGCTTGCCGCGCCTCGAAGGCGATCCCGACGCTCAGTGCGTCGCACGGGATGGCCGGCTGAATCTGGTCGGTACCGGACAAGGTATCGACCTGACTCTCCGCATACTGCTTCATGGTACCGAAGGCGTTGCACATGTTCTCGCAGAAGCCGATCTGCTGAAACGCCGCAACGTGGTCGGCAGGAAGCACGACGAACGCCACGGTGCCATCTCGTATCACCCAGGAATCGTCCGGCTGGCGAACGAGCTGGCCCACCATGACCCCGCGACGCATCAGAAACCGGAAGCCGGGGATCGGGGTCTTCTCCCCGTCGAACCACAGCGGCTGCCCATCGGGAATCTTTGCGAAGAAGTATCCATCGCGGACGAACGCCGTACCGTCGCCCGCAACTGAATTCGGAACCTGATCGCCGAGGCGCACGGCCGAAGTGTCGACGGACTGCTCCGCAATCCGCCAATGTGCCGACGACAACCAGTCGGCGTAGCTGGGCCAGTCCTGGTTGAGCGGCTTGTCGATGGAATCGCGACAGTTCCAGCCTGGAGGCAGCTGTAGCCCCGTCGACGTGTACATGTCGAACCGAACGCTGCTGTCGTCGAGCTGACCGTTGTAGTCGCTGATCTTCAGGATGACGCCGAAACCGCCTCGATGGAGCTCGCAGTTCCAGTCCTCCTCGGAATACCCGAATAGCTCGGCAAGTACCGGCGACGCCGCTGCGAGCTCGGACAGCTTGCCGAGCTCGTTGTCGCGACAGTCGCGACCGTCGAACGGCGTGATCGCGGCATTCAGGCAAGCCTTGTCGCTGACCCCAGGGCAGCTGGCCGAGTTCGTGCAGACGCCGTCCATGTCGAAGCCGATGTCTCGCCAGTTGATGGAGCCGGAGCTGGCAGTCTTGTCGTCCGGAGTCCCACCCAGGACGATCTTCGACATCGCGAAGTACAGGGGCGAGAGGTCATTGCCCACGTCGTCGACGGTCGGTCGATCTTGCGACGTGGGGGCACGCGCTCGCTCGCAGCCGTGTTCATCCGAGGCAATCCACCATGGGCCCTCGCTCGCGCGAGCGTCTCGCGCGAGGCCTGCGTCCTTCACCTCGCCGCGTCCGTCGTCGCGAGCAATTCCGACGGGAGGCTTGAAGACGCTACATGCGAAGATTGAAATTGCAACGGCAACGGGCCAGTGCATCTTCATGGCTGCACCGAACGAGTCACTTCCGGTCTTTCGCATCGTCCTGACTTCGGCCGCGCAAAGAGGGAACTCTCATGCTGAAGGAGAGCCGCAGTTGCAAGATACCACAGGCGGTGCACAAACCAACCCGCGGCAGTGACATCGACCACCGTGAACTCGGAAGCGGGACCACAGACACACCTCGCGATCGAGCACAGTGATGCCTCGATACAGATACCGCGCGCGTCGACGCGCGGCGGGAGCTGGCCCCTGCAAGCAAGCAGTTGGCTCCTGGCAGACAATGTCGATCGCGCGCTTGCATGGCGTATACGACGGACTCATCGGCGTCTCGAGCCCGCGCCGGCAGGTGCGAGTCGCAACAAATCGGGGGCGTCGAGATGGAGTCATTGAAGCACGAGACCGACGCGGAGCATGAGCCGACCGAGGTTCGCCACGTCCTGTCCGAGGTCGGCTGGAACGTGCGCCCGCTGGGTGACGAGATGCACGGCGAGGCACAAGTAACCCCGGAGCTGTGCACCCCCGGGCTCGGACATCTGCGCACATCGGTGCTCGCTGCCTGGGCCGATCATCTGATGGGATTGCTCGCAGCGCGGGCGATGTCGCCGCGGGTACCGGTCACGCTGGAGCTGGACGTCCATCTCCATCGGCCGGCACCCGGCTCGGGCAGAATCCGCGGGAGGGCTCGGACCTTGAAGGCGGGTCGCTCCGTGTTCGCGACGAGCGTCGAGTTTCTCACGGACGCGGACGGATGCATCGCTCTGGGCTCGGGCTCGTTCATGCTCGCCGGCGACCCCGACGTGCGGCTGCCACGCCTGCTGAGCATCGACAGGGCTGCACAGCCGGCGCGGCTCGAAGTTCCGCTCGCGGAGCGCGCCGGCTGCGAGCGGCACGCTCCCGGCGTGGCGGTGCTGCCGCGCAGGGCGGACGCTCTCAACTCGTCGAACACGGTGAACGGCGGACTGATCGCGCTCGCCGCCGAGGAAGCGGTGCTGTCGCTCGCGAGGGACACGACCCTGTGTTCGCTCGCGCTGCGCTATCTGCGCCCCGTTCGCAGCGGACCCGCGGTTGCCCGTGCGCGGCTGAGCGACGGCCTCGCTTGGGTCGATGTCTTCGACGAAGGCAACGAGAATCGCCTTTCGGTGACCGTCATCGCGCGGACCTTCACGGCGCCGCGCTCGTGACGATGGGGCAGCGGTCGCTCAGCTCCCGGCAGCCTCCCACCGTTCAAATCGAACGACCCTCATCTCCCGACTGCCTCCATCCGTTCAAATCGAACGACCCGAAGCTCCCGGCTGCCTCGATTCGTTCACTTTGAACCTACGCTGCACGAGGCGACTCGAAATGCGTCGGTGGCGCTGCAGTCTTTCACACCGCATCCACACCCGATTCACACCCTGTTCACTTCGCTTTCATGCCACGCAACATCGCGCATCAAAAGCAAACTTCGCAACCCGGAGGGCTTGCACTTCCCGCACTCGACCCCATTCCGTTGTAGCGCGCCAGCACCCGCGCGAACACGGGCAGCACGCACAGGGGTCATTACGACCATCGCGCTGGTCGCACCGAGTCCCGGAACGGAAAAGAAGAAAGGGAAACGGACTCGCCGCCCTACCGGCCCTTCCACGAGGGCCGTCGCTTCCCGGCGAATGCTCTGGGGCCTTCCTGGGCATCCTCGCTGCGATAGGCGTGCTCAGACGCATGCCTCGCTGCCTGTAGAGCGGCAGAGCGCCCCATCTCCGTGGATAGCATCACCATGTCACGCGCGGCGCGCACCGAAAGCGGCGCGCCGTCGAGAACCGCGGCGGCGAGCTCGAGCGCCGTCTCCATCAGCCGCTCCGGCTCCGCCAAACGATTGACGAGCCCTACCTCGTAAGCGCGCTGCGCGCTGATCGGCTTTCCGGTGAGCACGAGCTCCATCATGATCCGCTGGGGGATCATGTGAATCAGCGGCGCCGCCCAGGGCGAGCTCCTGCCAACTCTCACCTCGGTGATGGCAAACTTCGCGCTCGTGCTCGCGACGCACAGATCGCACGCCTGTGCGATCATGAAGCCACCCGCAAAGGCCACGCCGTTGACCGCCGCGATCGTCGGCTTGGAGAGCACGATGTTCTCCCCCGGCACCGGGAACATGTCGCGCGGAGGCACGGTGAGCCGCGTCTCCACCATCTCCTTGAGGTCACCGCCCGCGCAGAACACGCCGTCACCGGCCCCGGTCAGGATCGCGACACGCAGCGCTGCGTCGCGCTCGAAGCGCTCCCACGCGGCGAACAACCCTTCGCGTATCTCCTTTTCGAGCGCATTGCGCACCTCGGGTCGGTTCAGAGTGATGATCGCGATCCCGTCTTCGCGTGCGTCGAACAGTACGGCGTCGGCCATCAGAACCCTCTCCGTTGAATCGTCTGCGCAGCCCGGCCGAGCTCGTCCCGAAAATCCGGATGTGCGATGGCGATCAGGCGGCGCGTGCGCTCGGCGAGCGTCTGGCCCTTGAGCTCCGCGGCGCCGAACTCGGTGACGATGACGTCGACGTCGCTGCGCGCGGTCGTCACCGGCCCGGACAGATTGCTCGCGATGCGACTGACCTTGCCGCCCCTGGCGGTGGCGGGCAGGGCGATGATCGAGCGGCCGCCGACGGAACGGCTCCCCGCTCGGACGAACTCCACCTGGCCGCCGGTGCCCCCCACGTAGTACGCTCCGCTCTGTTCGGCGTTCACCTGCCCCGTCAGGTCGACCTCCACCGCGGAGTTGATCGTCACGAAATTCCGCAAGCAGGAGAGCACCGCCGCGTCGTGCGTGTAGCCGGAGCTGCGCACGGCGATGGCCCGGTTCTCGTGGGCGAAGTCATAGAGACGCCGGGTTCCGATGAGCGCGGTGGTCGCGGAAATGCCGGCGTCGATGGGCTTCGACGCATTGGTCACGACTCCGGCCTCGATGAGATCCACGACGGCGTCCCCGATCATGCCCGAGTGGATGCCCAGGTCGCGCCGGTCGCGAAGCAGGCGCAGGATCGCGTCCGGCACGGCGCCGATTCCGACCTGCAGCACCGCGCGGTCCTCGATGTAGCCAGCGACGGCCCGGGCGATCGCGTGATCCACGTCGCCGATCCGCGCCGGCACGAGCTCCACGGGCGGGCGAGCGACACGCACGGCGCAGTCGATGCGCGCGGCCGGAAGAACGACGTCGCCGTAAGTGAACGGCACGCGCTCGTTCACCTCGGCGATGACGACGCGCGCCTTCATCACGGCCTCTTGAACGAAGTCGGCGATCAGGCCGAAGCTATGGTTGCCGCTGGCATCCGGCGGGCTGACCTGCACGAAAGCAACGTCGCAGCCGATGAGCCCCTGCGTGATCATCGGACCGACCTGGCTCACGTGACAGGGGATGACGCCGAGCCCGTGCGCCTCGGTGAGCACGCGGAGATCGCCGATCGCGCCCATGCTGGAGAGGGCGACCTTCGCGCCGGCTGCGACGTCGAGCTGCCCCGAGAAGCTCGTGGCGGCGAAGGCCGAGAGATCGCCGATGCCTTCCGCTTCCGCGAGCAACGCCTCGATGAGCGTCGTGGGCTCACCACACGCCTGGCCCCAGACGATCCGATCACCCCGCCGCAGGAACTCGCGCAGGCAAAGGTGATCCGGCTCCACCGTGAGTGTCATCGGCGTGCGAGCCTGAGCAATGCCTGGGCACGTGCCAGGTGCGGGCGATCGAGCATCGAGCCCTTGAAGCCGATCGTGCCGGCTCCAGGGTGCGCCGCGAACAGGTCGACGACCTCCTGGGCCGCCGCGAGCTCCTCGGCACGCGGCGAGAACGCCTCGTTGATGATGCCGACCTGGCCCGGATGGATCGCCAGCATGCCGCGATACCCGGCGCGCCGCACGTGCTCCGCGCGCTTGCGAAGCCCCGCTTCATCGCGGAAATCGCCGTGGATCGTCTCCACCGCACTCACGCCGGCGGCCGCCGCGCCGAGAAGGCAGAGGCTGCGGGCCAGCTCGTACGTGAACTCGTAGCCGCCGTCGGCGTTTCGGTTCTCGCTCGCACCGAGCGCGTCCGCCAGATCCTCGGCGCCCCAGGTCATGGCGACCATCCGCGGCGCACCGACATACGTTCCCGTGGTGAACATGCTCTCGGCCGTCTCGGTCACGAGCACGATCACCTTGGTGGAGCCGCGGACGCCCCCCGCCGCCACCTCCAGCGCCGACAGGTAGCTGTCCAGCACGTCGACGTCTGCGCGTCCGCGAGCCTTGGGCAGCAAGATGCCACCGGGACGAGCTGCGACGATGGCGGCAAGATCGACGAGCGCGTCCGGCCCCTGCAGCGGATTGATGCGGACCCATAGCCGCGAACGCTCCTGCTGCGCGTTCAGGAAGGCGGACACCATGGTGCGCGCCCTGGGCTTGTTCTCCTGGGCGACCGCATCTTCTAGATCGAAGATGACGGCGTCCGCCGCGCTCGCGGCCGCCTTCTCCATCTTGCGCTCGCTGTCACCGGGCGCGAAGAGCCATGAGCGCGCGCTGAAGCTCTCTCCCTGGTTCGCTTTGATAGTCACCGAATTCTCCTCCTTCGTTACCAGCGGCGCGCTGCTCCTGTTCAATACGACTTGGGAAGGTCGAAGACCTTCTCGGCAAGGAAGTTCAGGATCATGTGCGGGCTCACGGGCGCGGTCCTGGGAATCAGCACTTCGCGCAGCAACCGTTCGACGTGATATTCCTGGGCGTAGCCCATGCCGCCGAACGTCAGCATCGCGGTATGACAGGCCTCGAACGCGAACTCGCCGGCGAGGTACTTGCCGGTATTGGCCTCGATGCCGCATTCGAGACCCTTGTCGAACAGGGTCGCGGCCTTCATCACCATGAGATTGGCAGCCTCGAGCTGCGCCCAGCACTTCGCGAGCGGGTGCTGGATGCCCTGGTTCATGCCGATTGGCCGGTTGAACACCACGCGCTCGCGCGCATAGCGGCCCGCTCGCGCCAGCGCCGCGCGGCCGATGCCGATTGCTTCGGCCGCGACCAGCACCCGCTCCGGGTTCAGACCGTGAAGCAGGATCTTGAACCCCTGGCCCTCGGCGCCTATCCGGGCGTCTTCCGGAACCCAGAGATCCTGGATGAAGAGCATGTTCGAATCGACGGCGTGCCGCCCCATCTTGTGGATGGGGCGCACCTCGACCTTCGAACGATCCAGATCGCAGTAGAACAGCGAGAGCCCGTCGATCTTGCGCTTGACCTCTTCGAGCGGCGTGGTGCGGGCGAGGAGCAGCATCTTGTTCGAGACCTGCGCCGTGGAGATCCAGATCTTCTCGCCCTTCACGAGGTAGCCGCCGGGACGACGCTCCGCCAGCGTCTTGATCTCGGTGGTATTCAAGCCCGCATTCGCCTCGGTCACCGCGAAGCAGACTCGATCCTGCCCGCTCACGACCGCCGGCAAGATGCACTGCTTCTGCTCCGACGTGCCGAACAGCACGACTGGCTGCACGCTGAACACCGGGATGTGAACGCTCGACGCGCCACTCATGCCGGCGCCGGACTCGGCGATCGCCTGCATCATCACCGCGGCTTCCGTGATGCCGAGCCCCGACCCGCCATACTCGGTCGGCATGGCGACGCCGAGCCAGCCTGACTCCAGCAGTGACTGGTAGAACTCGTTCGGGAAGACGCTCGAGCGGTCGTGTTCGAGCCAATACTCGTCGGGAAACCGGGAACAGAGCTTCAGAATCGCTTCCCGGATGTTCTGCTGATCTGGAGTGAGAGAGAAATCCATGCTTTCCAGCCCTGGCTCTGGAGGTGGACGAGCGCCGAGCCGAGTTCTGCGCTACGTGCTGGTATCGCCGACCGTCGTTCAACGAATTGAATGTCAGCGCGTGACGTGCGCGCTGATTTATCGCTCAGTGCTCCATAATATACCTATATAGTATGTCGTCTCAACACAATGTCGCTGCTGCAACGCAGCAGGAGAACACATATGGGTAGCCCCGCCAGCGCAGGCCCCTTGGCCGGAGTGCGAGTGATCGATCTGACCGCGATGGTCATGGGTCCTTATTGCACCCAGATCCTGGCAGACATGGGCGCGGACGTGATCAAGGTGGAGCCGCCGGACGGGGACGCCACGCGTTACATTTCGGTCGCGCCGGCGCCGGGCCTGGCCGGAGTGTTCACCAACGTGAACCGCGGCAAGCGCAGCGTCATTCTGGATCTGCAGTCCGTGGAGGGAAAGGTTGCCTTGCGTGCTCTCGTGAAGGATGCGGACGTCTTCATCCACTCCATGCGGTTCAAGGCAATCGCAAAGCTGGGCTTCGGCTACGAGGACGTCGCCGCCATCAACGCAAAGATCATCTACACGAACTGCTACGGGTACAGCCGGCGTGGGCCGGATGGAGATCTGCCCGCGTACGACGATACGATCCAGGCCGAATGCGGGTTGCCAGTCCTTCAACAGATGCTCACCGGCGAAGCGAACTACGTCGGCTCCATCATCGCCGACAAGGTCACCGGGCTCACGGCCGTCTACGCGACGGTGATGGCGCTGTACCACCGCGAGCGGACCGGCGAAGGGCAGGAGGTGGAGGTCTCCATGTTCGAAACCATGGCGTCGTTCATGCTGGTCGAGCATGCCAACGGCGCGATGTTCACTCCTCCGCTCGGCCCGGCGCACTATCCGCGTGCCGTAGCTCCGAACCGCCGGCCTTATCGCACGCGAGATGGGTACATCTCCGCGCTCATCTACAACGACAAGCAATGGTCGTCGTTCATCGAAGCCGTGCGGCCCCCGTGGGCGGGCGCTCATCTTGCCACTCTGCAGCAGAGGGCACGTGAGATCGACACCGTGTACGCGCGCCTGGCCGACGTCTTCAAGGAGCGCACCACGCAGGAGTGGATGGACCTGCTCCGCGCGCTCGGCATCCCGGCGGCGCCGCTGCGGACGCCCGACGAGCTCTTCGACAATCCGCATCTCAACGCAATCGGCTTCTTCGAGACCGTGGATTCGCGCGTCGGCCCGGTGCGCTTTCCCGGCGTGCCGACCTGGTTCTCGCGGACGCCCGGCCACGTCGCGGGCCCGGCGCCTGAGCTCGGCGCCGATACGCAGGAGGTGCTGCAGGGGCTCGGCTTGCCCGCGCAATCGGTGGGGCCCGCGCGGCCTCCGCGAAGCGGCGGCGAGACGTAGAAGCAAGGGCGCGTGCCGGATCAGCATTTCACGTCGATCACCACGCGCCCGCGTACTTGACCGGCGATGATGGCACCCGAGAGCTCTGCCAGCTTCGACATCGGCTCGACGCGGGTCATGTCGGCGAGCTTCTTCGCCGACAGATCGCGCGCGAGTCGCTGCCAGGCACGCTCTCGCTTGGCGAGCGGCGCCATCACCGAGTCGACGCCCAGCAGCGCCACGCCGCGCAGGATGTGCGGCAGCACCGTCGCGGGCAGGTCGGCGCTCCCGGCGAGACCGCACGCGGCGACGGCCCTTCCGTACTTCGTCTGCGCCAGCGCGTTGACGAGGGTCGCGCCACCGACCACGTCGACCGCCCCTGCCCAGCGCTCCTTCTGCAACGGGGCACCCTTTTCGTGCATGTTCGCGCGGTCGACGAATGAGCGCGCCCCGAGGGCCTTCAGGTAATCGTGCGTTTCGGGTCGTCCACTCGAGGCGACCACGTCGAAGCCGGCCGCTGCCAGGAGCGCGACTGCAACCGACCCGACGCCGCCGGCGGCGCCGGTGACCAGCACCTCACCGGCGTCCGGCAAAAGGCCGAAGTCGACCAGCGCATCGACGCACAGCGCAGAGGTGTATCCCGCGGTGCCGATCGCCATCGCCTGCTCGGTGCTGAACGCGGTGGGCAGGCGCACCAGCCACTCCGGCTTCACGCGCGCATAGCGCGAGTAGCCACCCCACTGCGTTTCGGACAGGCCGAATCCGTTGACGACCACCTTGTCGCCCGCCTTCCAGGCCGGCGACCGCGACTCAACGACGGTGCCGGCCAGGTCGATCCCCGCGACGAGCGGCAGCTTTCGAGCAACCTTGCTGCGATTTCCGCCGACCACGAGGCCGTCCTTGTAGTTGAGGGCAGAGAACTCGACCTCCACGAGCACTTCGTGGTCGGGCAGATCGGCGAGCGTCAGCTGCTTGAAGTTTGCGCGCGCCTTGCCTGCTTCTTCTTCGATGACGAGAGCGGTGAATGTGCCGGCCATGATGGGCTCCTGTGCTTTGTCCGCGAGTGGTCGCGAGGGGTGCTGATCTTCGATTGATTGAGGGTTTCAGTTCGGGACGACGGATCTCGTCCACTTCAGCCGGGAGAGCGGCTCGGCAATTCCACGATGGCCGTGCCGGTCGCCGAGAGCTCGCCGCGATGCGTCTGCGCGTTCTGCGTGATCTCCACGAGATGCTTACCTTGCTCGACGAATTTGCGGCTGACCACACCGTCGATGAAGATCACGTCGCCGTCGGGATTGTGACGGCGGATCTGGCAGTTGCTCTTCCTCAGGAAGCCGCCGTCGCCCATCCAGTTGGTGACGTGATGGGTCAACCAGGAGCAGCGCTCGGGACCGTAGTCGTAGGCGCCCGGCGCACCGACCTCGAGCGCGAACGACTCGTCCCAGTGAACCCGCTCGGGGCAGTCTGGCACGTTGAAGCGGTTCTTGATGCCGAGGCCTCGGTGCTTGGCGATCATCTTGTAGGCGAGCTTGTTCGCCCGGATATAGAGGCCGCCCCAGCCCTGCGCGTAGCAGATGAAGCCGGTGACGGTCATCGGCCCCTTCATCATGCGCGGCAGCGTTTCGCCTTCCTTCACGTCCTGAAAGTAGCGCGGAACGGACCCGCGGATCTCCTCCGCCTCGTAGAGCCGGTAGAGCTCTTCGAGTCGTTCGTCGGTGAACGGCTCGACACGCGAGCGCGCTTCCGTGTACTTCGTCCCGCGCTCGCGCGCCTCGTCGCGCTCCGTGCGGAAGACCCAGGAGTCGCACTCCGCGATCCTGTCGCCGTGCTGGTTGAAGAAGTCCGTATGGTAGATCTGCTGTATCGAGCGGCCCGCGAAGCGCGTCTTGTGCTCTATCAGGTCCTTGAGGTGCGCTTGCGTGGTGATGGCGTCGCCTTGCCGGACGTACTTGTGCCACGTCCAGTCCGCTCCCGCCCACATGGCGTGGACTCCGGAAAGACCACCGCAGTAGCCGGACACGATGCGGCTCGTCGAGAACAGAAAGCTGGGCAAAGCGAGGAGTGACCCATGCCGCGTCTTTCTCGCGTAGACCGGGTCCGTCCACAGCGGGTTGTCGTCGCCGATGCCGTGCGCATAGTGGCGGATGCTGTCGCGAGTCGCCTCGTAGTTCCAGGGCTCCACCGTATCGGTGATCGGAACGCCGATGCGCTTGCGGAGGTACTCGAGGCCATCCTCCGTGATCTTCGGGAAGCGGGTTTGATCGGTGTGGCTACTATCGAGCGACTGCATTCGTGTTCTCCTGGGGCGTCGAGACGTGGATCGATTCGGCGGCCTCGCGATCACGCAGGACCTTTCGGTTGACCTTCCCCGCCGGTGTCTTGGGAAGCTCACTCACGAACGTGATGTGGCGGGGGAATTCGTGCTGGCTCAGCCGCTCGCGGGTGAAGGTCTTCAGTTCCTCGGCGAAGTCGTCGCTCGGCGAGCGGCCGCTGACGATGAAGGCCTTGACGACCTGGCCACGAGTCGCGTCCGGCACGCCGATGGCCGCCGCCTCCATGACCTCGGGGTGCGCGAGCAGCGTGTTCTCGATCTCGACCGCGCTCATCGTCCAGCCGGCGGAGATGATCGCGTCGTCGGCGCGACCCGCGTGATAGAAGTAACCGTCTGCGTCCACGTGAGCGAGATCCTTCGTGGTCTCCCAGCGGTCACGACGCCACAGCATGAGCTCGCCCACCACGCCGGGCTCGGCCGGCGTGCCGTCGGGCTTCTGCACCTGTAGCTTCAGGCCCGGGATCGGCTTTCCCAGCGAGCCCGGGCGGACGGCGTAGTCGCTCGCACCCGGATAGTTCACGAGCACCACGCCGATCTCGGTCGTGCCGTACATGCTGCAGGCCGGCACGTGGAACGTATGCTCGATGAACTCCAGCGTGCCGGGGTCGATCGGTTCGCCGGTATAGGAGAGCTTCTCGATCGAGAACCTGAACTCCCTCGACCGGTCGGAGTTCTTCATCATCCGGTAGTGCGTCGCGGCCGCCGACAGGTTCGTGATGCAGTAGTCCGCCAGCGCCTTCATCAGCCGGACTGCGTCGAAGCGTCCCGCGAAGGTGCTCGTGGTGACGCCGAGCGCCAGAGGCGCCAGGGTGCCGTGCCAGAGCCCGTGGCCCCAGGCGGGGGACGACGGGCAAAAGAACTCGTCCCCTGGCCGGATGCCCGTGCCGTAGAGGGCAGCGAACATCAGTGTGACCAGGGCGCGATGTGAATGCTTCACCGCCGCCGGCAGCTCTCGCGTGGTGCCGGACGTGTACTGGAACACCGCCAGGTCGTCCGCACGCGTCACGGGCTCGTACGTGCTCGGAAGGCCCGCGAGCTCCTCGAGCAGGGCGTCGTCGGCGATGACGACGCGAACCCCGTCGACCCTTCCGGCGATGTCCGCCTTCTCCGGGTTGGTGATCAACAGCCTCGGCTTGCAGTCGTCGATGCGCAGCCTGAGCCCTTCGAGCCCGAACAGCGTGAAAAGCGGTACGCCGATCGCGCCGGCGAGCATGGCGCCGAACAAGCTCGAGTAAAACGGCAGCGACGGCTCCAGCATGAAGGCGATGCGCTCGCCCGGCTGGATGCCGTTCTTCTTCAGCCAGTGCGCGAAGCGCGCGGAACCGGCTGCGATGGCGTCGAAGCTCAGGCTCTCGTCCGCGCCGCCGGCGTGCGCGATGCGCACCGCGACGCGACCTGAGCCGTCGGCGTGGCGCAGAATGCATTCCTGCGTGATGTTGAACTGCTCGCGATCGCCGTCGAACAGTGCCCAGAGCGCGGCCGCGTCGGCGTGCGCCTGGGCGTCCGCGTAGAACTCGTAATCGGTGAGTTTTGCCATGCCTCGGACCACCACTGGCGTTGAGCCTTCGTGCATCCGCTCCATGCCACGGCGAACAGCGATTGCATATATCGAATCATGTTCTATATATTGAATTGCGATGGC
The DNA here is from genome assembly GCA_964442485.1 of uncultured Polyangiaceae bacterium. Lineage (GTDB taxonomy): Bacteria > Myxococcota_A > Polyangia > Polyangiales > Polyangiaceae > DASZVB01. Next base: position 31,371 of record CAYUAW010000012.1, on the reverse strand, counting down.
GAGCACGACTGCTTGCCGGGCCACTCCGAAAGGAGGCGATTCTGCAGATGAATGACCGACGGCAGCGCACCCGACGACCGGACCGCGATCTCGCGAAGGCGGTCGAAGCGAGCAAGGCCCCCGCGATCTCACGCGCCGCGGCGGTGCTGCGCTTGCTCGGCAAGAGCGAGCGGCCGCGCAGCTTGCAATCGATCGCGAGCGAGCTCGGCCTCGTGCCGAGCACCTGCTTCTACGTGCTCAGGGCGTTGGTGGCCGAGGAGTTCGTCTCCTTCGATCCCGAGACGAAGCGGTATGCGCTGGAGGCTGGCGTGCTCACGCTGGCTCGTCACTGGCTCAGGCGGAACAGCTTCAGCGATCTCGCGCAACCGGCGCTCGATCGCATCAGCCACGCCTTCGGTGTCACGGCGTTCGGCGTTCACTTCGTGGGCCTCGACCACATCATCGTGGTGGCCGTCGCGCACTCCGGGAGCAACCTGCAGCTCAGCTCGGAGATAGGCAGCCGGTTTCCGGCGCTCATCAGCGCGACGGGGCGGTGCATCGCTGCGTTCGGAGACCACCCGGAGAGCGAGCTTGCGGCGCGGTTCAAGACGCTGCGCTGGGACGAGCCGCCGACGTGGGAGGCGTGGAAGGCGCAGGTCGAAGAGACGCGCGTGCGAGGATTCGCCGTCGACGAGGGCAACTACATGGCCGGTGTGACGGTCGTCGCGGCCCCCGTCTGGAAGACGTTCACGAGGCCGAGCCACGCGCTCGTCGCCATCGGCATCGGCAGCACCTTGCAATCCGCCGGCCTGTCCACGCTGCAGGGCGCCCTGCTCTCCGCGGCGCAGGGTCTGTCGAACCAGCTGCGTGGTGAAGCGTCGCCGTAGGAGCCGCTCTTCGCGGCGGTCGCCGTGCCTGCCCGCGACGCGTCGCGCCTTGCGATTTCGTCCCGAGGTGCTTTCCTTCCGCTTTCAGTTAGACGACAATGGTGTTCATTGAGAATCTGGACGGGCGGCGCGCTCGGACGGAGGAGAACAAGGTGTCGAAGATCATCGTCATCACCGGGGCCGGTCTCGGGCTGGGTCGCGCGCTCGCGCGCCGCTTCGCAAGCGAGGGCGAGCGCGTGATCCTGCTGGGCCGCACGCTGTCGAAGGTCCAGGCAGCCGCTCAGGAGATCGGAGAGCGAGCCACGCCTATCGCCTGTGACGTGGCTGCTCCCGAATCCGTGAGGGCCGCCTTCGCGGAGATCGCCGAGCGTCATCGGAAGATCGACGTCTTGATCAACAACGCGGCTGTGTTCGAGCCGTTCCTCGTCGCCGACGCCACGGACGATCAGATCCTGAAGACAATCGGCATCAACCTGGGCGGCGCGATCCTGTGCGCACGCGCGGCGATCCTGCTGATGAGCAAGGGTAGCCACATCATCAACGTGAGCAGCGAGTCGGTCGAGAACCGGCTGCCTCACATGATCCTGTATCAATGCTCCAAGGCCGGTCTGGAGCGCTTCACGCACGGCCTCTCGCAGGAGCTGGAGTCGAGCGGCATCCGCGTCTCGGTGGTGCGCGCGGGCGCGATGATGGAACCCGGCAAGACCTTCAACGCGGACCCGGCCGCCTTGATGCGATTCCACAAGGCGGCCACGGAGGCGGGCTACAACCTCCGCGAGCGTCCGATCTCGCAGTTCACGTCGGCGACGCAGGTGTTCCGCTCCCTGATCGATCTGCCCGAAGATCTCCAGGCCGTCACCGTCACGCTGCAGGCTCGCAAGGCTTAGCCGGAGCCCCGGAGCGAGGTCCGACTCCGGGGTCAGTTCGAGTAGCGACCGCCGTTGACGCTCAGCGTGTGACCGGTGATGTAGTCTGCGTCGTCGGACGCCAGAAATGCGCACGCGGCCGCGATGTTCTCGGGACGGCCGGCGCGTCCCATCGGCGAGCGCGCGGCGACGGAGTCCACGCTCATTCCCATGCCAGCGACGCCTTCGTTCCGCAGCATGGGCGTGTCCACGAAGCCGGGGGGCACGTTGTTGACCGTGATGCCGCTCGCCGCGAGCTCCTGCGCCAGTGACTTGGTGAAGGCGATGACGCCTCCCTTCGAGGCCGCGTACGCGGTCATGCGCGCCGATCCGGTCTGCGCGCTCGACGACGAGATGTTGATGATGCGCCCCCAGTTCGCCGCCAGCATGTCCGGCAGCACGGCCTGCGTGCAGAACAGGACGCTCTTGAGGTTGATGGTCATCACGCGATCCCAGATTTCCTCGGTCATCTCCATGAAGGAGTGAAAGTCAGTGATGCCCGCATTGTTGACGAGGATCTGCACGGGCCCGAGCTCAGCGTGCACGTGCGCGACGGCCGCATCGATCTGAGCGCGGCTGGCCACGTCCACCCGGCTTGCGATGGCCTTGGCTCCGGAAGCCGAGAGTTCTGCGGCTGCGCGCCGCGCCCCTTCCTCGTTGAGGTCCCAGATCGCGACCTTCGCACCATCGCTCGCGAAGCGGCGGGCCGTGGCGAGCCCGATACCAGAAGCCGCCCCCGTCACGATCACAGTCCTTCCAGCCGACGACATGTTTGGTTCCTTCGTGGTCCGTCGTATCCCGTACTAGCGCGGAAGCTCGACATCGGCAGTCCCGGTGGCGAGGACCGAGCCATCCTGGTTGGTCATCTTGACATCGAGCCGGACCAGCGGCGCGCCCCAGACCGACTCTTCCACTCGCTCCCTGATGACGGCGTCCAGGTAAGTCACGTCGCCCTCGTAGGCGGGGCTGCGATACGACGTGTTGGAGTAGCGCACGAAGCCGTCATTGCCGGCCCAGTACGCGATGTAATCCGTGACCCACGCGCCCATGGTCGCCCCGTAGCCGTAGGCTCGCGGCATGCCAATCTGCGACGCCTTCTCCACGTCGACGTGCCCGCGCGAAGGCCCCACGTACAAGCCGTCCCGCAGCCGAGGATCGATCCTCGCCCCTTCCTCGTCGAATCCGAAGCCGTCCACCCAGCCCGGATCCTGGTTCACCCAGGGGTCGTCGACGCCCTCCGGAGCCACCCACCGGAAGCTGCCCCACACGTTGAACACGAAGGCGCGGTACTCGGTCGCGAAGCTCGCTAGCGAGTGCGGTCCGATCACACGGCGCGGCAATCGATCGCCGACCGATACGTCTGCGAAGCTGGGCGTTCGCCCGGTGCGGTTGGACATGATCCACGCCGTACGTTCGCGCTCGACGGCGAGCAACTGCTCCCTGCTCCAGCGTGGCACCTTGCCCGACTGGTTCAAGCTTCCGCGGCGTTCCGCTTCCGCTGCAAGGTAGCGGATCGAAGTCGAGCGCACCTTGCACACGGGCGTACCGTGCTGATTGAAATGTAGGGTATCGCCGCGCGAGAACAGCGTGGGGCCTGCGAACTTCGTGTCGCTCACCTTGTAGTCGTGAAACCAGCGGCGCTGCGTCAAGTGATCGCCGGGCTTGATGCGCGGACCATAGTGCCACCACTCCTCGCCGCCAAAGATCAGGTGCGAGCCCGGAATGCGACCGACGCAGGCTGGCTGAGCGCCGTGCCCGTAGTCGATTGCCACCGCGATCGACTGCGGACCGACGATGCCTCCGAACCTCGATGCCTTCGCGAACTCTCCGTCCCAGTGAATCGGGTTCGGATAGTCCATCGCCATCACCCACCGACGGATGTCGGTCGCGGAGCAAGGCTCGATCAGCTCCCCACCTCCTACCTCCTGACCCACGCGAAACTTCACGTCGCTAAGATCCAGAGTCACCGTCCCGGCTTTCGCCGCTGCCTGGCTCATCAAGCGTCTCCTGAGTGGTTCGCCCAGACTGAGGCTAGAGACGCTTCGGACACAAGTCAACAGTGTTGTTCATTTCGTTCCTGACGGCACGTATCTGGTAGCGAGCCGACGGGGTTGGGGCCCCCGTCGGCCGCCACGATCTAGCGGTCCTCGGAAGAACAGATCGCGATCCACCGATGAGAGGCAAGTGAGACAAACCGGCGGACCCGGCGCCGGCTGCTTTCAGAAAAGGAACGTCGCGCAACCCTCACAGATGGGTTCCACAAGAACTAGCGAGACAAACCGGCGGACCCGGCGCGGGCTGTTGTCAGCGGGGAGGAGACGACAAGACTCGCCTGGATGGAACTCAGGAATTACGCCCGCCCGGCAGGCGCGCGGCGAGGTCGGGGTATTTCTCGGGGCGGAGCGTTCCATGCAGCGTCAGACGCAGCACTTCACGTGCATAGCGCTCCGCCATGCGCTCGCGCTCCTTCGCGCTCCGCGCGTGCGAGCGAGCCCAGACCGGCCAGAGGAACGTCCCGGCGAGAAAGAGCACCGAGAGTACCTCCGTGTCGATGCCCGGCTGGGCGAGGCTCGTCTTGGCGAAGCGCTCGAAGCTCGAAGCGTACTGACGCCAGAACGGATCACTGGACGGCCGGTTCGAGCTCAGCACCTCGAACAACCAGACCCGGCCGAGCGCCGGGTTCTCCATTGCGAAAGTCACCAGGCGAGCATTTATCGCCTCCACCTCGCGAGAATCGACGTCGACCCCAGCGTCCTCTGGGGGACGATCCGGATCACCGAACACGGCGCGGTACAGCTTGTCGCTGACCCATGCCGCCGTGGCCTTGATCAGCTGCTCGCGCGTCTGAAAGTGCTGGTATGCCGTGCCGCGGTTGACGCCAGCGAGCTGCGCCACCTGCGCGACGCTGAGGCCCTCCTTGCCGTCCTGCGCCAGTACCTCGCGCGCGGCTTCCAGGATCGCTTCGCGCGTGCGCTCGGGATCCCGCTTCCTGCGCTGCGGCTTTTTCGTGACGTGTCGCGTGGGCCGGGCTGGGGGATCGTCGGATCGAGCCAAGTGCTAAACCTGTTCCGCGTATCCTACGCAAAGCCTGACCGATAAGGGCAGCGGAAATCGCCTGTTCTCGACGCATCATCGAACGCGGCGGCCTTTGAGCACTCGGAATCACGGCGGCACGTGCCAAATCCATCCAAGCTGCTGCGTTGCGCAAATCAACACCACTGTTGACTTGTAGCAAATGCTCGAATAGCTTCTTCGTCATGGCCGAGGACAAGCAAGGCACGTCCGCGGGCGCTGCGCGTCGATACTGGAGCGACGAAGGCTACAAGCCCGGCGGGGTCATTCGCGAAGTGGACTACGCCAAGAACTCGAGCGGTCTGCGTCCCGAGCTCGCGGGCATCAAGATCGTCGATTGCGACACGCACATCACCGAAGCGCCGGATCTGTTCACTTCGCGCGCGCCGGCCAGGTTCAAAGAAAAGGTCCCCCACGTGCGGCGCGTGAACGGCGTAGATCGCTGGTTCGTCGGAGATCGCAATTTTGGTTCGCTCGGCGGCAACGTCATCCGCGCCGATCACAACAAGCTGCTCGGGCGTCTCGCGTTCCCGACCATCGACGAGGGACACCCCGCGGCGTACGACACCAAGGCGCGCCTCCAGGCGATGGACGACATGGGTGTGTACGCCCAGATCTGTTACCAGAACTCGGGTGTCACTCAGGCTGGTTCGCTCATGGCGCTGGGCGACAACGAGCTCGCGCTGACCGTGATCCAGCTCTACAACGACGCCTCCGCCGAGCGGCAGAGGGAGTCCGGCCAGCGTCTGTTCACGCTCGGTCACCTGCCGCTCTGGGACAAGGCGGCCATTGAAGCCGAGGCGAGACGCTGCCTCGACATGGGCATCAAAGGCTTCGTGCTGCCCGACACGCCAGAGCGTCTGAAGATCCCGTCCTATCTAGACGACTACTGGACGCCGTTGCTCGAGATGTGTGAGGACCAGAGGGCTCCCATCAACTTTCACCTCAACGCGGCCATCGATCCCAACGCTCTCACGTGGGAAGGTTTTGCCTTCGAGCAGACGCTGGCCGTGGTGGCCACCATGTTTTCGATCGGCAATGCAGCGACGCTAGGCAACTGGATGGTCAGCGGCCGCCTCGATCGGCATCCGAAGCTGAAAATCGGACTCATCGAAAGCGGCATGGGCTGGGTGCCCTTCGCGATCGAAGCGCTCGAGCATCAGTTCGACGAGATGCTGCCCAGCAAGTCCAAGGTGCTGAAGCGCCGGCCGTGGCAGTATTTTCGCGACCACTTCTGGGTGACGTACTGGTTCGAGAAGGTCGGGCCGCTCAAGCTGCTCGACGTGGTCGGCGTGGACAAGGTGATGTTCGAGACGGATTTCCCGCACCCCACCTCGCTCTATCCCGGCGTGCAGGATCACATAGTGGAGACGCTGGGCGGCTACAGCCACGATGTCCGCAAGCGGGTGCTCGAGCGCAATGCGGTCGAGCTCTACAATCTGCCAGTCTGACTGACGGGCTTCCCGTGATGCACGAGGAGACGACCCTCGCCCGCATGTGCGTGGATGCACTCGCACGCGAGCCCACGCGAGAAGCCATCGAATTCGGCGGCGACTGGGTGTGCTGGGGGCAGCTCCGTGCTCTGGCCGAGCGGCTCGGCGCGTTGCTCCGGCAGAGCGGCTGCCACGCACAGGCGCCGGTCGCCTTCGTGGCCCACAACCGTCCGTCCGGCGTTGCGGCCTTGCTGGGAATGCTGGCACAGGCGCGCACGGTGCGCATGGTATACGGCCTTCAATCGGCCGCGGGGATAGCGCGCGACCTCGAGCGCCTCGAACCCGCCGTCGTCGTGGCGGCCAGCGAGGTGTTCTCGCCCGAGGTGCTCGACGTGCTGCGGGCGAGCCGAGCCGCGGCGATTGCTCTGAGCGAGCTCGAGGTGGCTGCCGTTCCGAGCTTCGAGGTGTCACGTAGTGACTCGTCGGACGGCCACGCGCCGCCGGAGCTTCAGCTCCTGACCAGTGGTACGACCGGGCCCCCCAAGCGCTTCGGAATGACGCACGACATGATCCTCCGGCACGTCGTGAGCGCCAACAAGAACTATCGCGCGTCGGATGTGGATCTATCGCGCGAGCCACCGCTGTTTTCGTACTACCCGCTCGGTAACATCTCGGGCATCTACGGCGTGCTGCCTCCCCTGCTCCGCGGACATCGCGTGGTGCTCGTGGAGCGCTTCAGTGTGGAAGTCTGGCGCCGCCACCTGCAGCGATACCGCCCCGAGCGCGCGAGCCTGCCGCCCGCAGGGTTTCGGATGGTGCTGGACGCGGGAGTGCCCCCGGAAGAACTCGCCAGCGTGCGCAGCCTCGCGAGCGGCGCTGCCCCGCTCGACCCGAACGTCCATCGCGCCTTCGAAGCCCGTTACGGGGTCCCGATCCTGCTTTCGTACGGAGCAACCGAGTTTGCTGGGCCGGTGACCTCGATGACGCCGGAGCTCCACGCTCGCTGGGGCAAGACCAAGCTCGGCAGCGCCGGGCGGCCGATCGCCGGTGCAGAGCTGCGCGTGGTGGATCCGGAGACCGGCGAAGCGCTCGCACCCGGTCAGGAAGGAATCCTGGAGGTGATCGCGCCGCGCATCGGGCCGGAGTGGATCCGCACCTCGGATCTCGCGATGGTCGACGCGGACGGGTTCCTCTTTCACCGCGGCCGCGCGGATGGCGCGATCATGCGCGGCGGCTTCAAGCTACTGCCCGAAACGATCGAGCGTGCATTGCTTCTGCACCCGGCGGTATCTGCAGTCGCGGTCGTAGGTGTCTCCGACAGGCGGCTCGGTCACGTGCCTGCGGCGGTCGTGCAGTTCAAGCGCGATGTCGCGCAGCCAGCCATCGACGAGCTCGAGCAGCATCTGCGCAGCCACGTATACGCGACGCATATCCCGGTGGCATGGCGCGTCGTGGAGGAGTTGCCCCGCACGGCGTCGTTCAAGGTAGATCGCCGGGCCGCGCAAGAGCTGTTCGAAGGGCCTTCAGCGACCAGCTGAAGCGCCGACCTTCTCTTCGTTCGAACGCGGCGAACGCCACCCGTGCCATCCCCCCTCGGCGCGAGGGATGAGCCGGAAATGCGCCATTGCAAAGAGCTCACCGGCCATGTGGCCGCGCTCTGCTGCGCATGGAGCACGCACACGTCGCGTGTTGCTTGCGTCAGGCGACGCCGAAGGTGCCGTCAGGCGTGACGAGGCACAGCGTCGAGTCTCTCTGCAGCAAACGTCGCCAACACCTGGAGGTTTCAGTCGACGCGAACTGCATTGCAGCAATCTTGCAAGCTTTGCGTCAGGCGGTCTGACAAAGAGGTCAACGCGCAATCGGAACCCATCGGTTCGAGCTGACGACGCGCGGCGCTCCGCATGGCGCCATTTCGCCCGCAGTACGCCTGCTGCGACAGCACCACGACGTTCGATCCGGACTCGACTACGGTCGCGCGGCGCTGTAGCATATCGTGGACGAGTCAGTTCTTCTGACGTGCGGCCCCGTCGCTGAATAGGTGAAGGATGGGCAGTTTGCATTGTTCCCGCAAGACGACCGGGCTCGACCCCGGTCTCGCGCGCTCCGTGGCTGCTCCGGATGCATCGTCGCGTGTCACCGAGCCGGCTCGTGCACGGCAGGGCGCATACAGGGGAATGAAGGGCCGTCGTGCACGGCAACTCGACGCGCGAGAAGCCTCCCTGTCGCTTCGCGTGGTCCGCGGCCTCGTCGAGGCCGTGGAGCAAATGGGGGTCTCGCGTGATGAGCTCCTGCAGTCTGCGCAGCTCGAGCCGGCGCAGCTCGACTACGAAGAGGCCTGTGTTCCACGTTCGGTCGTGTATCGCCTTTGTGAACGCGCCGTCGATCTCACCGGTGACCCGGCGTTCGGCCTTCACTGGTGCGAGCGCCTGTGCGGCACGGCGTTCAATCCTGTCTCACACCTCGCGGCTCACGCGGCAACCCTGCGTCAGGGCTTCGAGTCGCTCCACCGGTTCCATCGGCTCTTGAACGATCAGCCAAGCTTCCGGCTCTCCGAAGGCGACGACAAGGTGACCGTGCACTGCTTCAATCTCAGCGGTGCGTCGCTACGGATGCAGCGCGTCGCGTCGGAGATGCTCGTGCTCGGCATCATCCGGCTCATTCGCTCGTTCTGTCCCCAGGCTCGGGTAGATGAGGTGAGCTTCGACTACCCGACGCCGGAGTACGACAACGAGTACATGCGGGTGCTCGAGCTCGTGCCGCGCTTTGCGCAGCCCGAGACGCTCATCGTTTTCGACCGTGCGCTGATGAACACCGCGTCGTTGCACAAGGACGAAGACGTCCACGACGCCCTGCGCGTGATCGCCGAGCGGCGCATCTTGCGGTTGATCGAGCACACGCCCTTCACGTTGCGCGTGCGCGATCTCCTGGTCGAGCAAGGGCCAACGCACCCGGACATGGATCGCGTCGCACGCGCGCTCGGCCTCAGCAAGCGCTCGCTTCGCCGGCGCCTCGTGTCCGAGGGCAGCTCGTACAAGTCGATCGTGAAGGAAGCGCTCGCGATCGTCGCCAAGCGTTACCTGCGAGAGAAGCGGCTCACCATTCAGGAGACCGCGTATGAAATGGGCTTCGCGGATTCGAGCACGTTCCATCGGGCGTTCAAGCGATGGACGGGAAACACGCCGGGCTCGTATCAAGACATGCGCTTCGAGCAGCCTTCCTGAGTAACTGGGCTACTGGCGGGGTAGGTCGACGTCCTCGGCTCCCCACAGGCGGTGCATCAGGCCCACCGCGAGCTCGGCGCTGGGCAGCCGTAGCCCGACCCCGGCGGCGCGCTCGATGGCCGCGCGCAAGTCCTTCTGGGCAAGCTCCGCGTCCTTTCGCCGCTGCTCCAGCGGGTAGGCCTGCATGCCGCGAAGCCTCGCTCCGTCACCCACGTAGCGGTTCGCCTCTGTGTGAGCGACCAGCTGCGCCATCACACCGCCGACTCCGATGCTCTCGGCAAGGCGCGTCGCCTCCTGCCCCGCAGCCATGCACAGGTAGCGGAGCAGGTTGATCGAGAGCTTCGCGTCGAGGCCCGCGCCGCGAGGCCCGAGGTGCAGGAGCAGGCTGCCGTAGGTGCTCAGGACCGGCCGGGCGCGAGCAAACGCGCCCGCGTCGCCTCCCACCATCACGGCCAGGTTGGGGATGCTGAGGTGCCCTCGCGCGCCGCTCACCGGCGCATCCAGTACGTGCACCCCGCGCTTCGAACATGCGTCACCCAGGCGGTGCAGCGTCTCGTGAGAGACGGTGGAGTGAATGAGCACGACGCTCTCCGCTCGCGCTCCAGCAAGGACGCCATCCGCACCCAGGCACGCTTCCAGGAGCTGCTCGTTGGTGTTGACCACGACTTCGATGATGGTCGCGTCCCGTGCTGCCTCGCGCGGCGTGGGCGTGACTCGAACGCGATCGGGATAAGCAGCAACGAATGGAGCGGTCGCCTGCTCTGACGGATCGCAGAGCGTGGCGTGGTAGCCAGCATCCAGGACGGGCTTCAACAGGGCCGAGCCCATGCGCCCGACGCCCACGAACCCGATGCGGTCCGCCGGCACCGCCGCGGCTTCCTGACTCATGTCGCCTCCTTCTGCTGTGGCCCGATGATGCCGATCTCCTGCCCATCCGGATCCGTCACGATGATCAATCGCGAGCGTCCGATATCGAGCTCACGAGCAATCGGGATTTCGGCGGCCGCCAGGCGTTCACGCACCGGCGCGAGCTCCCGGACCATGACGGAACACAGGAAGAGACCGTAGTGGTTCGGGCGTTGCCTCCGCTCGAGCGGAGCTTGCATCTGCACGAGCTGCAGACGCACGCCGCCCATCTTGCCCATGAGAATGCGACCCGGACCACCGACGCCGTTGGCCCGGCCCAGCGATTCATCGAAGTTGCCTGTGAACTCTTGCTCCCAGCCGACCGCGCGCTCGTAGAAGCGCGCGGAACGTTCCATGTCGGAAACCAGGATTGCGGCGTGGGAGTACTCGAAATCAATCTTGGTCATGACTCTCCAAAATTTGCATGGCGCACGGAGTGCCACCGGCACGGTGCATGATCGGCGAACTACTTCCACGTTCGCGAACTGCTATTTGCCTATCGCATGTCGGGCGACTCGTCGATGCGATTCACGCTCGAAGTCGGCTCCATCAGTGCGTCGCCCTTCCCGGCACACAGTCGCCCCTTTCAGCCAATTGATGCTTTCGAGATGCGCGTGTAGCTTCACGCTCAGCAGCGCTGAGAAGCTGTTCCCGCCGCGAGGTGAGTCTTGCCTCGCAGGTCCGACCCCAAACACGCGAGACGCGAAACTGCATGCTGCTGGAGTTGAGTTCGGAACAGGAACTGTTTCGAGGGACGACAGCGAGGTTCCTGGAAGAACACGCGAGCGTCGCGGGATTACGCCGGCTGCGCCACGATCCGGCAGGCTTCGCGAGCGACTACTGGCGTCGAGGAGTCGAGCTGGGCTGGACATCGCTGCTCGTCTCGGAAGCGGATGGTGGCGCCGCGATCTCGAGCAGCGGCCTCGTCGATTTGACGATCCTTGCCTATGAATTTGGCCGCCACGCCGCACCGGGGCCGCTGGTCTCGACCAACGTGGTCGCGGGCGCGCTGAGCGCGGCTGGCGGTGACAAGGATCTCCTTGCCGGATTGCTGAGCGGGACGTCGATCGCCACGTGGTGCTTCTCCGAGGGCGCGCCGCACGAGGGGATCTTCGACATTGGCACGCGCGTCGCAGTGGAAGGCACCGAGCTCGTAGTCAACGGCGTGAAACGCCCCGTCGAGTCCGCCAACAAAGCCAGCCATTTGCTGGTCACCGGTCGAACGGGAGATGGGCTCACCCAGGTGATCGTTCCGGCCACGTCTCGAGGCGTCTCCGTCGTGCCCATGCAGGGGGTCGACCTCACGAAGCGGTTCTCGGTCGTGCGATTCGAGGACGTGCGCGTGCCGGCGACGAACGTGGTCGGAGCTGTGGGGAAGGCCGCCGTCGACGTGGAGCGGCAGCTCCACAATGCGCTGGTGATCCTCGTGGCGGAGGCCGTCGGAGCGATGCAGAGAGCGTTCGACATGACGGTCGAATGGGCGTTCGAACGCTACTCTTTCGGCCGTCCGCTGGCCTCGTATCAGGCTCTGAAGCACCGTTTTGCTCACATGGCGACGTGCCTCCAGGCGAGTCACGCCATCGCCGACGATGCCGCCCGGGCGGTCGCCGAGGGGCGACCGGACGCGGCCGAGATCGTGAGCGCAGCGAAGGCATATGTCGGCGAGCATGGCGCCGAGTTGCTCCAGGAGTGCGTGCAACTTCATGGCGGAATTGGAGTGACCTTCGAGCATGATCTCCACCTGTTCCTCCGGAGAGTCACGCTGGCAAGGACGCTCTTCGGTACTCCCGACGCGCATCGTCGCCGTCTCGCCGAGCTCATCGCTCGGAAGGAGGTCGCCTCGTGACTGCTGAGGTCGAAAGTCTGGAGAGCTTCGGCGCGCGTGCCCGCGCTTTCATCCGCGGCAACCTGCGACCCGTGACACGAAGGGAAGTCGCGAGCGCCCTGCGGGCCCATCGGACGGACGAGGAAGAGCTGGTCGAGGTCGCGCGCGAGCGCGAGGTTCAGCGGATGCTGTTCGACGCCGGCCTGGCCGGGGTCTGCGTCCCACGCGAGTATGGCGGACAGGGGCTCACGCCGGCGCATCAGCGCGTGCTCAACGCGGAGCTGCGCGGGTACGAGTACCCGAGTCGGGCTCAGCTGCCGACCTTCTCTCCGTGCCTCGCGGTGCTCCTGGAGTTCGGAACCGAGGAGCAGAAGCGCGAGCACGTTCCCGCGATCCTCAAAGGTGACGAGCTCTGGATGCAGTTCCTCTCCGAGCCGAGCTGCGGCTCCGACGTCGCCAGCGCGCTCACGACCGCGGTCCGCGACGGGGACGAATGGGTGCTCAACGGTTCGAAGGTCTGGACGACCGGAGCCTGGTGGTCGGACTGGGCGCTGTGTCTCGCGAGAACAAACTGGGACGTACCGAAGCACGCCGGCCTGACCGTCTTCATATTTCCGATCAAGAGCCCTGGCATCGAGGTGCAGCGCATCGAGATGCTGAACGGCTCGAACGAGTTCTGCCAGGAGTTCCTGACCGATCTTCGCATCCCCGACCGTTATCGCGTCGGCGGCGTCGACGCGGGCTGGACGGTGGGAGCTCGCTGGATGTTCTACGAGCGCATGGCGCGCAATTCGCCGCTGGTCACAGCCCCCGAGGGACAGACTCGTTCCGGTGGCGCGGGCGCGACGATGCACTCGGTCGCGCGCGCCGCCGGGAAGCTTCACGATCCCCGCGCCCGCGAGCTCATCGGGGAGGCGCAGAGCCTCGAACTCGTGGGCAACGCGCTGAGGAAGCGCGTCGGCCAGGGCATCATGACTCGCACGATGTCGGACCAGGCCTCGGCGATAGTCCGTCTGTTCGCCGGCCTGGCGGACACGCGCAAGGCGACCATCGCGTTCGACCTCGCCGGCAGCGCCGGCGGCGCCTGGGCCGAAGGCGACGGCGATCTCGCCGAGTGGGGCATCGACTATCTGATGCGTCAGGCGATCTGCATCGGTGGAGGGACGACCGAGATGGCGATGAACGTCATCAGCGAACGCGTGCTCAAGATGCCCCGCGATGCCACGCCGGATCGGGATCTTCCATTCCGCGACGTTCCGCGCAATCGCACGTCGACGTAGGCTCTGCGGCGCGAGGCTCCGCCTGAGCTCACTCTTCGCCGAGGCCGATGGCGTTCGTCAGGATACGCGACACCTGATCGACCGCATGCTCGAGCGTGGAATCGACGGCTCGATGCACCAGCCACATCTCCGCGAACCGTGAGGTGAGCGCACCGAGTGCCGCGGCCGCGAGCATGGGGTCGAGCTTCGGGTCGGCGAGCTTGCGACGCTGCAGCTGCCGGATGCGCTCTGCGGCGCGCTCGGTGTGGCGCTGGTAGCGGCTGAGCCGCAGCGCGTTCACCTCCGCGTCGTAGCCCGAGACCTGCTCGATCAAGGCGATGATGCGGGCCTCCTGCCGGTATCTCTCGAAGTGACGGCGCATCGCCTCGCGCACGCGCTGTCGCGGCGCGAGCGCCGAGTGCGCCAGGATGACCTCATCCATCGGCGCGAAGAGCTGTTCGTCGACCGCGGCGGCGACCTCGCGGAAAATCTCTTCCTTGGAATTGAAATAGTAATAGAAGGACCCGTGAGACTGACCGGCTCGCGCTGCGATGTCGCTGATGCGGGCTTCCAGGAAGCCCTGCTCCTCGAAGATCTCCTTGGCCGCTTCGACCAGGCGCTCCCGCGTGCGGACGCCCTTCGACGAGCGCGGGCTGATCGGCTTTTCGCTCATCTGCGGGTCAGGAGGAGCTGCGAGTGCCTCACGGGCGGCCCGATTCTTAGCCATGCGCATTGTCTTCGGCGGCGCGAGGATTTGCTGGTGGTGGAACCGCAAACCAAGCTGGAACACCCTGAATCATTCGGGTGCGCTCGGCATAGAAGCCGAGCATGCGGGCGATCGGCACCGACTCGGGCAGCGGTTCATCGTAAGACCATGCCACATCCCCCACGACCGTACCATTGACCAGGGCGTTCCAGTGCGACGCCGAGCCCTTGTACGGACAATAGGTGACTGTCCTGCTCGGGACGAGCAGGTCCATTCGAACGACCTCGCGTCGTGCGTAGAGCTGTGGTGCTCTGGACGTTTCGTACAGGCTGATCACGTCGGTCGTGTCGACGAGCACCGCTCCGGCCACCTCGACCAATAGCCGCCGGCTCGCTCGAACGCAATCGACGCGGTGATAAGGGTTTCGCGGGTGATCACCGAAGATCTGCTCCTCTTCTTCGTACCACGCGGTAGCTGCGGCCCAGGGGACACGCACGTAACCCAGCGCAGCGGGCTCCGGCGTGGTAGGCAAGTCCCGTACGTCTTCCGCGGGGAACGCGTACGTCGGAGGCGTCCCCGCACGGTGCACCAGCACGACGCGTTCGCTGTCGATGACCGTGCGCTCCTCAACTTTCGCACGGACGCGGCGGAGCAGCGGCTCCACGTACACGACATCGGCGGGTACCGGCGGATCGAAGCGACCCGCGGGAGTGCGGCTGAATGGTGCGGCGCCAGTGGTGAGGCTCATCTCACCGATCCCTTCATAGCGACGTCCGCTCGTTCACGGGACGCTCAGTGGAGAACGGCCGCACCATGGCGTCGACGGTGAACGATGCGAGGAATGCACCGTCGAGGTCGTATACCCGGCATTCCGAGTGGGTCATCCCATCGCCGGCGAACGTCGAGTGGTGGTGGTAGCGCATCCACCGGTCCGCACGGACGTTCGCGTGGAACGAGATGCCGATCGCATTGATGGCCGTCGACAGGGTGCGGTGGGCCTGCTTCTGGCCGATGCCCGCGTGCGGTCGCATGGCGGCGGCGATCGAGGCGTGCCCCGTGAACTGGGCCAGCAACCCGGCATGCAGGTACGGGTCATCGGGCACCGCGCGAAAGCGGACCCACGCGTCGATCACCGGAGGCCCGACCGGTGCGCCCGGGTCGCCCGTGTACGCCGCGTCGACGAAGCGGACGTCGCGACCGGTCACGGACATGTCATAGGGCTCGCTGGCGTAGGGCCCCGACGTCTCTGGCGCCGGCGCACGGTGCCGGATCACGTCGGGTGCCGTCGCATCGAGGAGCATGATGCCGCTCGCGCACAGCTTGCCCGCCTGCCGAACATGGGGAGCGAGAGTGCTGAAGTTGCGACCACCGGCGAGCTCTTCGAGCTGGACCCCGAGCGGCTCGGACGTGTTCGCAGCTCGCATGAACACCATGGAGGCCGACACGACCCTGCGCCCCGGCGCGTGGCGCCCGGCCGCGACGATCGACTGGGCGAGCATCTGGCTTCCCTCGACCACTCCGCGATGTCGGTTGGCAGCGTTGTCGCGTGTCACGCTGACGTAGGTCCCGTCGGCGTCGCGCCGCACGTTCAGGATGTCGATCAGATGCGCGGCGTCGCCCCACGTCGGGAAGCGTTTGAGGGTGCGATCTCGCTCGTCCGTGCTCCCGCAATCGTCGACGAGCGCCAAGCGCACGTGCGCGTGACCGGGATTGAAGGCCACGTAGCCGTCCGGCGCCGCGGACAGCAGCACCGCGTCGCCGGCCACGGCAGGCAGCTTCTTCTTCATGTCGCCGGCGGGGAAGCACAAGAGCGGCACTCCGTCCGGTTGCTCTACCTGCAGCGTCTTCGACGACACCGCCACGAGCTCGTCGTTCAGCCATGCCCGGGCCTCGAAGGGGCAAACCTTGGAGTGCTCGAGGTTGATCGAGTGCTCTCCAGTCAATCAGCCCTTACCCTTGGCCTTCATCGCGCCGAGGCCGGCGAGCGATGGGATACCTCCGGTGACGAGCGCCGCACGTGCATGACCGAAGTGGTGCATATCGAAGATTGCATCTATGGAGTTGGTGTAGCCCTGAATGTCGAGCGTCTGATTCACCGCCCGCTTGGCCATGCGCAGCGCGAATGCATCCTTCTTCGCGATCCGTTGCGCGAGCGCGATGGTCTCCGGGACCAGCTGGTCGAGCGGCACCACGTGGTTGACCATGCCGAGCCGCTCCGCCTGCTCGGCCGTGATGGCGTCCCCGGTGAAGAGCAGCTCCTTCGCCTTGCGCGGGCCGAACTCCCAGGTGTGGGCGTGCAGCTCCACGCCGCAGATCCCCATGGCGAGGACCGGATCCGAGAACTGAGCGTTGTCCGCCGCGATGATCAGATCACACGGCCAGCACAGCATGAGCCCCGCGGCGATGCACTTACCCTGGACCGCGGCGATCGAGGGCTTCGGCACTTGCCGCCACGACTTCGCGTAGTGGAGATAGTGCCGCGTCTCCCAGTCGTAGTACGTGTCGGCGTGCCACTCGATCGGCTGGGTGTTGCCCTCGGTGCTGGCCATGTCGTGGCCGGCCGAGAAGTGCTTGCCATTCGACTTGAATACGATGACCTTCACCGCGGGATCGGCGTCTGCAGCCTTCCACGCGAGATCCAGCTCCTCGAGCACCTTCCGGCTCTGGGCGTTGGCTGCTTCGGGTCGGTTGAGGGTGATCACCGCGATAGCGTCGGTGACCTCGTAGATGACGTGTTGCAGGTCCTGCATGTCGGAGGTTCCCCTCATTTCTCAAAGGTCCTCGCGGTCCGTTTCCGGCGAGAGGACCGGCAGCTAGGCGGGTTTGGTTCCGCACCGCTCCATCCGGAGAGCCCACGCGACGATCTCGCCCGAGACCAGTCGGCGCCGGCCTCGCCGGGCGTCTCACTCGGCCAGCATTCGCGGATCGTGATCTGTTCTTCCATCGGCTGTCGGCTCATTGCAGGTCGGGTCTGTGACCCGACCGCGTCACACCGTTGCATCGACGCCCATCAGCTTGCCGAGGGTGCCACCCATGATCTTCCGGACGTCTTCGGGGCTCGCTCCACGCGGGAGGTGCTCGACGTACCTGCAAGGCTCGGCCAGCCCCTCCGGGTGCGGATAGTCGGATCCGAACAGGATGTGATCGGCGCCCATCTCGGCGATCAGCGCCGCGAGGTCGTCCTCGAAGAAGGGACTCACGTAGATGTTCCGCTTGAACGCCTTGATCGGGTCCTCACCGAACGCCTGCGGCATCTTCTTGTACACGTCGGCGAGCTGCTCGAGGAAGTGCGGAACCCAGCTGCCACCGTTCTCGATGACCGCGATCTTCAGCCTGGGAAACCGCGTCAACAAGCCGTGACACACGATGGCAGCCACGCTGTCTTCGATGGGCCGCTTCAGCATGCTCATCATGCGGAAGGCGTCGAACTTGAATGGCAGCATCTCCGTCGGACCGGTCCAGTCGCTCTGATAGCGGGCGTAGCCGCTGTCGGAAGAATGGAGCGAGACCAGGACGCCGGCCTCCTCGACTCGCTTCCAGAACGGGTCGAACTCCGGGTACGCGAACGACCGCGAATGACGGTAGCCGGGAACCGGCGCAGGTCGGATCAGAATGGACCGCGCGCCGCGCTCGAGTACCCACTCGAGCTCCGCGATCGCCTTGTCGACGACGGGTAGCGACACGATGGGTACCGTGAAGATGCGGTTTTCGTAGTTGAAGGACCAGGTCTCGTGGAGCCACTCGTTGAGCGAGTGCACGACGGCGTGGATCATGTCCGGATCGTCGCGCATGCGCTCCTCGAGCAAGCTCGCAAGCGTCGGGAACATCAGCGCGCGATCGACACCGAGCTCGTCCATCAGCTCGAGTCGAGGCGCCGGCTCGCGGAAGGCCGGAACGCAACGCATGGGCTCGCCCGTCAGCTCTCGCAGCGACTTTCCCTCCGGGTTACCGCGCTTGTAGAAGTCCTCGTGCGCGCCAGGGCGTGCCACGACGTCGAACGTCGGATTAGGGATGTACTCGCTGATCGTTCCACGCACGGCGATCTTCGTGCGGCCGCGCACCTCCACGTATTCGATGGCGTTCTTGTACCTGCTCGGAAGATGGCGCGTGAACGCGTCTTTCGTCTCGTACAGGTGATTGTCGGCGTCGAAAACGGGGAACGGGCACTTGCGGGTGATGGCCATGGGTCGATGGACATTGAATCCTCCATTCTGACGTCGACGTCAAATTCATTTTGACTTCGACGTCAGCTTCGTTAACCTTTGGCCCTGGGTTGCTCGAACGTCGAGCTCCCTGTCGTCTTCCAGGAACCGCACATGCCCGAAGAGCGCGCGGAGATCGGTCCGCTTCCCGTGGTCCCTTTCATGAAGATCGCGGACAGCGGAGAGCCTTACCTCGAGGGTTGCTCGTGCAAGCGCTGCCACTCGGTCTTCCTCGGTCAGCGCTCGGTATGCGCGAAGTGCGGCGCCAGGGACCAGCTGGAGACGAAGCGGCTGTCCAACCGCGGCACGCTCTACGCGTACTCGATCGTGCACCGTTCCTTTCCCGGCGTCGCCGTCCCTTACGTGTCCGCCATCGTCGACCTGGAGGGCGGCGGAAGCATCAAAGGCAACCTGATCGGCGTGGAGCCCGACCCAGCGAAGATTGCGTTCGGAACCCCGGTCGACGTCGTCTACAAGGACGCGCTCGGGCGCAAGGACGAACGCGGCAACTCGTACCTCAGCTATTTCTTCCAGCCGCGCGGCCAATCCGCGGGGAGCTCGTGATGACCGACGTCTACGTGCTCGGCATCGACATGATGCGGTTCGGGCGCTTCCCGGACACCACGGTCCCGGCGCTCGGCGCACGGGCGGCGCTGATGGCGCTGGACGACGCGGGCGTCACGATCACGGACGTCCAGGCTCTGTACTGCGCGAACCTGGGCCAGGCGAGCAGCATGGTGGGGCAGCGCGTCCTGCGCGAGATCGGTCAGACCGGTATCCCGGTCGTGAACGTCGCAAACGCATGCGCCTCCGGCGCGACTGCCTTTCGCGAAGCCTGGATTGGCATCAAGGCGGGTCTGTACGACCTCGTGCTCGTCGTGGGCGTCGAGCAAATGGGGCGGGGTCTCCTGGGCAGCGGGGCCGGAACCGGAGCGAACGGCATCTCCGTGGAGGGCTTGCTCGGCTCGGGCACCATGCCCGCGGTCTTCGCCGAGGTTGGCATGGAGCACAGCCGCAAGTACGGCACGTCGTTCGAACAGTTCGCGAAGGTCTCGGTGAAGAACCATCGTCACTCGACCAAGAATCCCAAGGCCATGTACCAGTACGAGACGCCCCTCGAAACGGTCATGAGCTCCGAGATGATCGCCTACCCGAATACGAAGCTCATGTGCTCGGTGAACGTGGACGGCGCTGCGGCCGCTGTCCTGGCTTCGGAGCAAAAAGCCAGGGAGCTCGGAATGGGACGCGCGATCCGCGTCAAGGCATCCGTCCTGACGAGCGATCCGTGGCAGGAGCGGAACCTCGTCATGGCCGACGTCAACACGTGCACGCGAATGGCGGCGAAGCAGGCGTACGAGATGGCGGGCGTCGGGCCGGACGAGCTCGATCTGGTGGAGCTGCACGACTGCTTCGCGACCGCGGAGCTGCTCCACTACGAGAACCTCGGCCTGTGCGGTGAGGGCGAGGCCGGCAAGCTGATCGACGCGGGTGAGACCGCCCTCGGCGGGCGCATCCCGGTGAACGTCTCGGGAGGCCTGCTGTCGAAGGGGCATCCGCTCGGCGCGACCGGCATCGCCAACATCTACGAGGTGTCGACCCACCTTCGGGGCGAAGCCGGCGAGCGCCAGATCGGCGGCGCGCGCGTGGGCCTCACCCACGTGCTCGGTCTGGGCACCGCGTGTGCGATCCACATTCTCGAAAGCATGACTCCCCAAGGAGCCTAGATGAGCACCGACGACCTTCACCGTCCGCTGTACGTGCCGGATCTTCTCGTCAACGTGCTCAGCCAGACGCCGACGCGGCCGTTCCTGCAGCTCGCCGGCGGGCCCACGCTCACGGTCGGCGACGTACGCGATGCCACGAGCCAGTTCGTTCAGGCGCTGCAGAGTCTCGGCGTCGGGCGCGGTAGCCGGATCGCCACCCTGTCCGTCAATCGTCCCGAGGTGCTGCACGTCGCTCACAGCATCCAGATCCTCGCGGCAATCGCCGTACCGATGCACCCTCTCGGGGGGCTCGCGGACCACGCGCACATCCTGCTGGACGCGCAGGTCGACGTTCTCGTGTTCGACGCGACGCGCTTCGGGGAACGCGCTCTGGAGCTCGCGCAGCGAGCTCCGGGTGTGAAGCTCATCGCATTCGGTACGAGCCCGGTTGCGCCGGACCTCTGCAAGCTCGCGGAGGGCTTCGCGCCCGCTCCGCTGGTCGCCCCGAAGGTCGAAGCCTCGAGCGTCGCGCGCCTCAGCTACTCGGGCGGCACCACCGGCAAGCCCAAGGCCCTGGCCGGCACTCAGCGCAGTGCCGTCGCAGCCGCATCGATCATGCTGGCGGAATGGGAGTGGCCGGCGACGCCGCGCGTACTCTCCTGCGCTCCGCTCAGCCATGCGGGCTCTGCGATGGTCCTTCCGACGCTGATGAAGCAGGGAACGATCCTGATCCACCCGACCTTCGATCCACTTGCGGTGATGCACACGATCCAGGAGCACCGCATCAACTGCATGCTGATGGTGCCGACGATGATCTACGCCCTGCTCGATCATCCGCGCTTCCGCGAGTTCGACCTCTCGAGTCTGGAGACCATCTTCTACGGCGCGTCCTCCATTTCGCCGGCGCGCCTCCGGGAAGCCATCAAGCGCATCGGCCCAGTATTCTTCCAGTTCTACGGCCAGGCAGAGGCGCCGATGACGATCACCGTTCTCCGCAAGGCAGAGCACGACGTGCACGATCTGCGACGTCTCGCGAGCTGCGGACGCCCCGTACCGTGGGTGCACGTCGAGCTGCTCGACTCGAACCTGCGCCCGGTTCCCGATGGTGAGCCTGGCGAGATCTGCGTTCGAGGGCCGCTGGTGATGGACGGCTACCGCGACAATGCCGAGCTGACCGCCGAAGCGCTTCGCGGGGGCTGGCTGCACACGGGCGACGTGGCAGTGCGCGATGCGGACGGCTTCCTGCGCATCGTCGATCGCACCAAGGACATGATCATCAGCGGGGGTTTCAATATCTACCCCCGGGAGATCGAAGACATCATCGGCGAGCATCCGGCGGTTTCTCAGGTCGCGGTGATCGGCGTCCCGCATCCGAAATGGGGGGAAGCCGTCAAGGCCCTGGTGGTGGCGCGGCCCGGAGAGACCGCGACTGCGGATGAGCTCATCGCGATGGTCGCTGAGCGCAAGGGCTCCTTTCAAGCGCCGAAGTTCGTCGAGTTCATCGACTCCATTCCGCAGACGGCACTCGGCAAGCCCGACAAGAAAGCGCTGCGCGCAAAGTTCGGCCGGGCGGCTGCTTGAGGAGAACATGAATCACGATCGCCGAGAAAGACCGGTCGTACTGGTCACCGGAGCGAGCTCGGGGATCGGCGAAGGCGTCGCTCGCCGTTTTGCTCGCGGCGGGTACAGGCTCGTGGTCGTGGCGCGACGACGGGAGCGTCTCGAACAGCTCGCCAAGGAGCTCGCGGCCACGACGGACGTCGAGGTCGTCGTCGCTGACGTGACCGCAAAGGATGCCGCCGAACGGGCCGTTGCCGCCGCGATGCACGCCTTCGGCCGACTGGATTGCCTGGTCAACAACGCGGGCTCCGGTAAATGGGCGCCGGTCGGCGACACCACCGACGAGATGATGGACGAGGTGATCGAGACGAGCCTCAAGGCACCGTTCCGGTTTGCTCGCGCCGCGCTGCGCGTCATGCGTCCGGAGTCGTCCATCATCAATGTCGGTTCCACGTTCGGAATGGTCGGCGGCCTGAACGGGGGGCTCTACTGCGCGGTGAAGTCGGGCCTGGTCGGCCTGACGCAGGCTCTTGCGGTGGACTACGGCCCGAAGGGGATCCGGGCGAATCTGGTCGCGCCGGGCGTCGTGAAGACGGAGATGACCGAGCGCAACTGGGACACCGAGGAGTTCAAGCGCAAGAATCACGAGATGACGCCCTTCCATCGCATCGGCACCGTGGAGGACGTGGCCAACGTGATCTTCTTTCTCGCTTCGAAGGAAGGCAGCTACGTCCAGGCCCAATCCATTGCGCTGGACGGCGGGTGGTCGAAGACGAAGTACCTGAGCCCCGAGGCGCGTTTCGGTGAACGAGTGAAGCCGTCTCCAGGCACCGATTCGTCGCAAGGGTGAACCATGGATTTTGCGTGGAGCGAGGAGCAGGCGGCGTTTCGTGCGACGGTTCGTGAATTCTTGGCCGACAATCTGGAGGCCGATTGGGAGACGCTCGCACACGGTCCGGCCTCGGAAGCGCAGACGAAATTCTCCAGGGTCTTCTGCGCGAAGCTCTCGAAGGCGGGTCTCCTGGTTCCGCACTGGCCCGCGCGCTGGGGCGGGCGTGATGCCGATCCGTGGGCTTCGTTCATCCTCGCCGAGGAGATGTGGGCGGTGGGTGAACCGCGCGGCGGCCAGTACATGAACGTGAACTGGATCGGTCCGACCTTGATGAAGTTCGGAAGCGAAGAGCAACAGCAGCGCTACATCCCACCGATGGCGCGAGGAGAAACCCTCTGGTGCCAGGGATTCTCCGAGCCAGAGGCCGGGTCCGACCTGGCGTCGTTGCGCACCCGCGCCGAGAAGCAGACGTCGGGATATCGGATCAACGGACAGAAGATCTGGACCTCGTACGCAGGGGCCGCAGACACGTGTTTTCTCCTGGCGCGCACGAGCGAGGGAAAGAACGGGATCTCGATCTTCCTGGTCCCCATGGACACGCCGGGCATCGTCGTTCGCAACATCCCGAGCATCATCGGAGACGGTGACCTTCACGAAGTCTTCTTCGACGACGTCGAGGTCCCCGAAACGGCCGTCCTGGGCGGCGAGGGTGAAGGCTGGACCATCATTCGCACGGCGCTCTCGCTGGAGCGGGTGGGCATTCCGAGATTCGCACTGGCCTTCCGCATGCTCGATCGGGTGGTCGCGTCTCTGAAGCAGGCCGACCGCTTCGGCTCCGCGGCGAGCGTCGAGGCCGCGCGCGCCCGCGCTGCCTGCGAGGTCGCACGTCTCCACAGCTACAGGATCGTCGACCAGCGCCGCCACGGAACGCCGCCCGGGCCGGAAGGCAGCGCAGCGCGGTTCGCGACCGTCACCTGCGAGCGTCTCGTGGCTGAATTCGTCGTCGAGCATCAGCCTGACGCCCTCGCCGGGGGCGACCCGATGCTTCTCGCACATCATCACCGCGCCATCGTGGCGGGCATTGCCTCCGGCGCTGCCGAGATACAGCTGAACCTCGTCGCCACCGAGCTGCTGGGGCTGCCCAGGGAGCCGCGCTGATGGATCTCAGGCTCACGGCCGATCAAACCGCGCTGCTGACGGCGCTCGACGGACTCTCGACGCGCTTCCAGGAGAAGCCGATCGATTTCCACGGTTTCGCCCTTGTTGGCGAGGAGCTCGGACAGCAGCTCGCGGATGGCGAGTTCTTCGACATCGCGACGACACCGGGCCTCGGCCCCGTGGGTGCCGCGCTGGCTGTCGAGCGCCTCGCGCGTTTGCCGCACACCGCCGAGGTGGCGCTCTCCATGCTGGTACGTCCGCACGTGCTGGGTGGACACATGCCACGGCCGTTCGCCCTCGTGGAGCATGGCCGCCCGGGCCGCTTCGTCGGGAGCGCCAGGACGCTTCTCATCGCCGACGGCGAGACGCTCGGGGTCGCGCTCGCGCGCCCCGATTGCGCGCAGGTGGTCGAGTCGATTTACGCCTACCCGATGGCGAAGGTGGTGCAGGAGCTCCAGACGAAGACGCTGTCGTCGAAGGAAGCGTCCGAAGTGCGAACCTGGCTGCGGGTTGCGCTCGCGGCGGAAGCCGCGGGCCTGATCCAGGCCGCAGTCGACTCGACCGTCGCACACCTCAGCGTCCGCAAGCAGTTTGGAAGACCGCTCGGGACATTTCAGGCCCTCCGGCATCGTCTGGCGGAGTGTGCCGTCCTTGCGGGCGGCGTGAAGTGGCTCGCTCTCAAGGCGGCATCCACCGCCGACGCGGGCGATGCGGCGCTCGCTGCCTTTCACGCTCAGGACAGCGCCACTCGTGTCGCCTATGATTTACATCAAATGCTCGGCGCCATGGGAATGACGCTCGAGCATCCATTGCATCTCTGGACCTATCGACTGAAAGCCTTGCTCTCGGACCTCGGGGGACGCGGCGCGCAGGCTCAAGCGGTTGCCCGCCACTGTTTTGGGTGAGGCGACGCTCGCGATGACGGAACGATACCATCCGAGCCGTGACCAGGTGGCGCTCGCAGCCGGTCTGGGCGAATCACTTTCGTCCTTGCTGCCGCTGTCTCGGTTGCGAGAATCGCACGACGAAAGCGCGGAGACCTGGACGGCGCTGCGCGAGCTCGGCGTGTTCGGCATCTCGCTGCCCGAGGAGCAAGGCGGAAGCGGCCTCGGCATGGTCGAAGAGGCGCTCATCGCCATCGAGCTCGGACGACGCGTCGTGGCTCCGTCAGTCCTCTCGACGCTCGGAGCTCTGCACTTGCGCTTCGCCGGCGAGCGCTCGCCAGCTCCCGCCGAACACCGCGTCGCCGCCGGGTATCGCCACGGCGATCGAGTCATCGTCGTCGACGACCCCGGCGCGGCCCGGCTCCTGATCCGCGATGCGTCTGGGGCGGCGCTCTTCGAGCGTCCTCGGTCGTCGCGGCTCATCGACGAGACGCTGTGGTCGTGTCGCCTCCTCGAGGCCACGGGGCTCGGCAGGCCGCTGGCCGAGGCGGACGCCGGCCAGGCGCTGCACTTGCGCCTCATCGAGGCAGCGGCGCTCGCGGGCCTCGCGCAGGCGGCGCTTCGGATGGCGGTCGACTACGCGGGCGTGCGGCACCAGTTCGGGCGCCCGATCGGCAGCTTTCAAGCCGTGAAGCACCACTGTGCAGACATGGCGCTCTCGTCTCGCCTCGCCTGCGATCAGGTGAGCTTCGCGGCAGTGGCCGTGGATGACGGCAGGGACGACGCCACCCTGCAAGTCGAGAGCGCGTTTTTCATCGCGGGGTCGGCGGCGCTCGACAACGCCAGCAAGAACATCCAGGTCCACGGCGGCATCGGCTTCAGCGACGAGGCCGATCCCCATCGCTTGCTGAAGCGAGCGCGACTCCAGGTCGAGATCGCTGGAGGGCTTGAAGCTGCGGCCACCCGCATCGGACAGGCGCCGGTGAACGTCGGGCTCGGAGCACACCACGCGAACCCGCATGCACCCGAGCGGCGAGGTTGAGACATGGCGCCGGCCGACGACAGCAGATTGCCGCGCTTCGAGACCATCGCGCTCGCACGCAACGGGCGCTTGCTGACGATCACGCTGAACCGCCCGGACACGCTGAACGCCATCGACGACCAGATGCACGGGGATCTGACCGAGGTGCTCGCGTTCGTCGCCGGAGACGAGCACTCCGACGTGATCGTGCTGACGGGAATGGGGCGCGCATTCTCGGCGGGCGGGGATTTCGCGCACCTCGCCGATATGGCGGCAAACCCGGAAATGTTCGATCGCGACGCGACACGCGCCAAGCGGATCGTGTTCTCGATTCTCGACCTGGAAAAGCCGCTGATCTGTCGCCTGAACGGTCATGCGACAGGCCTGGGCGCGACCCTCGCGCTTCTCTCGGACGTCGTCTTTGCCGCCGACAGCGCCAAGATCGGTGACCCACATGTGACCATAGGGCTGGTCGCAGGAGACGGCGGTGCCCTGGTGTGGCCCGAGCGCATCGGATACGCCCGCGCGAAGGAGTACCTCATGACGGGCGATCTCGTGCCGGCGAAGAAGGCCGAGGAGCTCGGGCTGATCAATCGCTGCCTGCCTGCCGCCGAGCTGGATGCGGCGGTGGACGCGTTCTGCCAGCGTCTGCTCCAGGGTTCGACGAACGCCATCCGCTGGACGAAGGTCCTCGTCAATCTCGAGCTCAAGCGCAAGGCCCACGCCATCATGGACGCCGGGATCGCCTACGAAGCTGTGACCGTGCGGTCCGACGACTTCAGGGATGCCGTCGAAGCGCTCCGGAACAAGCGAACACCGACCTTCCGAAAAGCCGGCCCCGGCGAGCAGAAGTGAGCGCGGGCGATGGAAGGGCGACGGCTGATCGAAGGAAGGTGGGTGCGCTGGGATGAAGAGCGCGCGAGGATGGCCTACGACGAGGGCTGGTGGACCCGGCGGACGCTGGGCGACGCCCTGAAGCACGCCGCCGAGGCGACTCCCGATCGCGTGCTCGTCGTGGACGGAGACCGGCGCGTCGACTGTAGCACGCTGCACCGCGAGGCCACGACTCTCGCTCGCGCCATGCTGGGGCGAGCTGCGCCCGGGAGCGTTGTCTCCTTCATGCTTCCGAACTGGCACGAAGCCGCGACCATCTATCTCGCGACCCACCTGGCCGGGATGATCGCGAATCCGATCCTTCCCTCGTTGCGTGACCGCGAGCTCCTCTTCGCCCTCACCGACGTTCGAAGTCGATTCTTCTTCGTCCCTGAAGAATTTCGCGGCCACGACTACGGCGCAATGATGACCAGGGTCCTTCATCGGCTCGCGTCTCCTCCGACCGTCGTGACCGTGAGGGGAGCGGCGACCGCTCATCTTTCGTATTCTTCGCTGTTCGAGCAACAATCCGAGCGCGAGCTCCCGGCGGTCGAGCCGGATGCGGTGCGGTTCGTGCTGTACACCTCGGGGACGACCGGAACTCCGAAGGGTGTCCTGCACACCCAGAACTCGATCCATGCGCTGATCCGCCAGCTGGGCCGGCACTGGCTGGTCGAGCAGGGTGACACGTTCCTCGTCCCCTCGCCCGTCAGTCATATCGGCGGCTCCATCTATGCCTTCGAGTGTCCGCTCCTGCTCGGCACGACAGCGGTGCTGCTCGATCGCTGGGACGCGCGGGTCGCCGTCGACCTCGCGATTCGACACGATTGCACTCACATGGCGGGCGCCACGCCCTTCCTGGAAGGGTTGCTGGAAGCCGCGCAGCACGCCGGTACTCACCTGCCGGCGCTCAAGGTCTTCGTGTGTGGAGGCGCTTCCGTCCCGCCGTCTCTCATCCGAAAGGCCGCGACGTACTTCGACCGGACAATCGTCACACGAGTCTACGGCTCCACCGAGGTGCCGGTCACCACGGTCGGCGTGCCGGACCGCGGAGATCTCGCGCACGCGGCGGAGACGGACGGACGCCCAGCCATCGCGGAGGTCAAGCTGGTCGACGCCTCGGGCGCCAGCGCCGCAGAAGGTGAAATCCGGGCGCGCGGGCCCCAGATGCTCGTCGGCTACTTGCACCCCGAGCAGGAAGCGGACGTCTTCGACGACGAGGGATACTACCGCACCGGCGACCTGGGTCGCTGGGTGGACGAGAACTACCTGGTCGTCTCGGGGCGCTCGAAGGACATCATCATCCGCAACGGCGAGAACATCTCGCCGAAAGAGGTGGAGGACTACCTCAGGGAGCACCCGAACATTCGCGAGGTCGCGATAGTCGGTATGCCGCACCCGAAGACGGGCGAACGAGTGGTCGCGGCGATCGTTCCGGAGAACCCGCCAGCCCCCGATGTCGCCGATCTGCGCGCCTTCCTGAAGGAGCAGGGCGTCGCCTCCTTCAAGATCCCCGAGGAGGTAGTTGCCGTGGATTCGTTGCCCAAGAATGACGCGGGGAAAACACTCAAGCACGAGCTCAAAGCCCACATTTTCAAGAGTGCAGCCAGTTCAAGGTAGCCATCTCCCGTGACGACCGACTCCATCTCGACGTTCCGACGCACCGCGCGCGCGTGGCTCGCGGACCACGCACCCAGTTCGCCGCCGCCGCCGGACGGGCCTGAGTCGCGCGAGTACGCACTCGCCTGGCAGCGCGCTCAGGCGAACGGAGGCTGGGCCGGAATCGCGTGGCCCAGGGAGATGGGTGGTCGCGGCGCGACCGTGCTCGAGCAGATCATCTGGTTCGAGGAGTACGCGCGGGCCGCCGCACCGAGCCCGCTGGGCCCCACCTTCGTCGGGCTCAACCACGCCGGCCCGACGCTGATCGCCTGCGGCACGCCGGAACAAAGGGCCTTTCACCTTCCCAGGATCGTGAACGGCGACGTCATCTGGTGTCAGGCTTTCTCGGAGCCCGGCGCTGGCTCCGATCTGGCGAGCCTCAAGGCGAGCGGAGCCGTGGACGGTGACACGCTCGTCGTCAATGGCCACAAGCTCTGGTCGAGCTTCGCCGACATCGCGGATTTTCAGGAGCTCCTCGTCCGGACGGATCCCACGGCCAAGACGTCCGCCGCGCTCACCTGGGTCATCTGCCCCATGGACACGGCGGGCATCACGGTCCGGCCGATCCGGACCATGGCGGGTGTCCACAAGTTCTGCGAGATCTTCTACGAGGACGTGCGCATCCCGCTCTCGAACGTCGTGGGAGGGATGCACAACGGCTGGCGAACGGCCATGTCGACGCTGGCGTTCGAGCGCGGAACGGCGAGCCTCGCGCTCTTGCTCGCGCTGACGCTCAGGGTCGAGCAGCTGCTCGCCGCGTGTCCGCGGGGCCGGCCGCACATGCGAGCACGGATCGCAGAGCTGCGCGCGGAAGGCGCCGCGGTGCGCGCCATGACGTATCGTATCGCGCTCGACTCCGCCGATTCCACGCCCGACTCGAGTGGCTCCCTGGCGCGGTTGAGCTTCGCCGAATACGCGCAGCGGGTGAACGCAGCCGCGCTCGATCTGTTCGGGCTCGACGCCCCGGAGGTCGTCGGGCTGCACGGCATTGGCCACGACTATCTCGACGCCTGCTCGGAAACGATCGCCGGCGGCACCTCCGAAATTCAGCGCAACATCATCGGCGAGCGAGTGCTCGGCCTGCCGAAAGGACCGCGTTAGCGTTGCTCCATCTAGCGAAGAGGGACTCATGAGACTCGACGACTCAATTGCAGCCATCGTCACGGGCGGCGCATCGGGCCTGGGCGAGGCGACGGCGCGCGCGCTGGCCGCCGAAGGCGTGAAGGTCACGATCTTCGACCAGAACGCGGATCGCGGCGCCGCCGTCTCCAGGGAGATCGGCGGTCACTTCGTCAGCGTCGAAGTCACCGACGACGCCAGCGTCGCGTCCGGGGTGGCGGAGGCCGAGCAGCGCCACGGCATTGCCCGCGTCGCAGTGAATTGCGCGGGCGTCGCGCCCGCCGCGAAGACCGTGGGCAAGGAAAACGCACCACATCCGCTCGACACGTTCCGCAAGGTCATCGAGATCAACCTCGTAGGCACGTTCAACGTGACCTCGAAGGTCGCCGCGCGCATGGTAGCGGCGAGCCTCCTGGGTGAGGAACGCGGCGTCATCGTCAACACCGCGTCGGTAGCGGCGTTCGAAGGTCAGGTCGGGCAGGCTGCGTACTCGGCAAGCAAGGGCGGCGTCGCCGCCATGACGCTCGCGATCGCGCGCGATCTTGCGCAGCATTCCATCCGCGTGATGACCATCGCGCCTGGGTTGTTCATGACGCCGATGTTGAAGGGCCTGCCGCAGAACGTTCAGGAGTCACTGGGCAAGCAGGCCCCCTTCCCTTCGCGCCTGGGCGATCCTTCGGAATACGCCCTGCTCGTGAAGTCCATCGTCGCCAACCCCATGCTGAACGGAGAGACCATTCGCCTCGACGGCGCCATCCGGATGATGCCGCGATGAGCGCGCCGCCGACGTTGCCCGTCTTCCAGGCCTTCGATCGTGCGAAGTTTGCCGAGGTCCCGCTCGACGACGACCACGCGCTCGAAGAGAAGCTCGAGCGCGCGCGGCGCGCGTTCGCGGCGCGGGACAACTGGCTGAAGCCATACGAGCGTGCAGCGATCCTGCTGCGCATCTCGCAGCTCGTAGCGGAGAGGCGCGATACGTTGCGGGACCTGATCGCCCGCGAAGGCGGCAAGCCATTCGCGGATGCGGCGGTCGAAGTCACGCGAGCAATCGACGGCCTGCGCAACGCAGCCGAGGAGCTGCGCAACTTCGGGGGCACCGAGATCCCGATGGGGTTGACGCCGGCCAGCGACGGGCGCTGGGCGTTCACGATCCGCGAACCGATCGGCGTCGTGGCCGCGATCTCGGCTTTCAACCATCCTCTGAACCTGATCGTGCACCAGGTGGCGCCGGCCATCGCCGTCGGCTGTCCCGTGATCGTCAAGCCTGCGAGCAGCACGCCGCTGTGCTGTCTCGAGCTCGTGAAGCTGGCGCACGCGGCTGGGCTGCCCGAAGAATGGTGTCAGAGCTATGTGCCGCCGAGCAGCGCGGGCGCAGAACGGCTGGCCTGCGATCCCCGCGTCGCATTCTTGAGCTTCATCGGTTCGGGCAACGTCGGCTGGTACCTGCGTTCGAAGCTTGCACCGGGCACGCGTTGCGCGCTCGAGCACGGCGGTGCCGCACCTCTGATCGTCGATCGTGACGCCGACCTCGACGCCATCATCGAGCCGATCGTCAAAGGGGGCTACTACCACGCCGGCCAGGTGTGCGTTTCGGTGCAGCGCATCTTCGCTCACGCAGATGTCCACGACGCCTTCGTCGAGCGCCTCGCGAACCGGGTCTCGGCGCTCAAGGTGGGCGATCCCCTCGCCCCGGAGACGGAGGTGGGCCCGCTGATCTTGCCGAAGGAAGTCGCGCGCATCGCGAGCTGGGTCGAGGAGGCGACGCGCGACGGTGCGCGAGTCGCGGTCGGCGGACGTCGCCTGAGCGAGACGTCGTATCAACCGACGGTCCTTCTCGAGCCGGCGGCGGATGCGAAGGTCTCCCTCGACGAGGTGTTCGGCCCTGTGACCTGCGTGTGGCCTTACACCGAGCTCGATCAGGCCATCGCCCGCGCCAACGCGGTACCGTTCGCTTTTCAAGCGAGCGTGTTCACCAAGAAGCTCGACGTCGCGTTGCGATTCGCCGAGCGAATCGATGCCGCCACCGTGATGGTCAATGACCACACTGCGTTTCGCACCGACTGGATGCCGTTCGCGGGCCGCAAGCAATCGGGTTACGGCATCGGAGGCATCGGCTGGACCATGCGCGAGCTGACCCAGCACAAGATGGTCGTATTCAAGCGGTGAT
>CAYUAW010000011.1:25611-52006 GCA_964442485.1 uncultured Polyangiaceae bacterium | reverse complement strand
CACGGGCCGCCGGCGTCGACGACTCCGTCATCCGAGACGTCATCGTCTCCGTGGAGGCGAAGCTCGGCGAGTCACTCGCCGCGTTTCGCAAGCACGTCGGCGAACTGGTCGCTGCCGAATCGCCTTCGCGCTAGTCGCAAGCTGGCTCTGGGCTCAGATCACCTGATCGAGCGCTTGCCCCTGAGGCGAGCTCGCCTGGGTTGCGTAGAAGACGCCGAAGAAGATGCACATCTCGTTCTTCACCGCCGACTCGCCGAACGTGAGCGGCATGCCCGTGTTGTTGTTGTAGTCACAGGCGTACGTGATCGTGGAGTTGGCGGGCACGATGATCGCCGGGTCGAACGTCTTCGGCGGGGGCTCGTCCCACACCGTCGTCTCGTAGAGAGTCTGCGTCGCGGTCGCAGCCTTGAAGTGCACGGCCCGGCTGTGCATGTGGCTGATCGCGTAGATCAGTGCGATCTCGTACGGCACCGGGAATGTGTGCGTCTGCGTGCTCTGCCCCACTGGAACGTTGAGGATTCCCTGGTTCAGTTCCATCTGGGCCGCGAGGTGCTGCACGGCGGTCGGGTCCACGTAGTCGAACCGGGCGGTGACGTGGCCCTGCACCGGGTCGGGGGTGGTGTTCAGGTAGTGCATGCCGAAGCGGAAGCCGGTGGTGCTCTTCAGCAGGCGTCCGACGCCGGTAGGATACTTCTGCGTCTCCTCCGGCATCTGCGTGAGGATGAGGAAATCGTGGAACTCCGTTCCCGTACAATCGCTGAGCGCCACGTTCGAGTTGAAGGTCGTGTCGTCGAATACGAACATGTGGTGCGACCCGCTCGCCATGCTGGCGGAGGCCTGGACGATCGCGACGTCCTTACCGACCGTGTTCGCGAAGTTCTGACACTTGAAGGCTTCCTCGCCCGGATTCAGCGTGAAGGGCGTGGTCGCTAAGGTGAGCTCGGTCGTGCCCGGGGGCGGCGTCGGCGCGGTGGTCGTCGGCATTGCCGTCACGGTGCCGGTGGGCATCGGCATCGCGGTGGTCGTCGGCATCGCGGTCACGGTGCCGGTGGGCATCGGCATCGCGGTGGTCGTCGGCATCGCGGTCACGGTGCCGGTAGGCATCGGCATCACCGTGCCCGTCGGGGGCGCCGTCGTGCCTGTACCGGTTGGTACGGGGCTGGTCGCTACTCCGCCCGGCGAGCCTCCGTTCGGAGTTCCCACGGGTGCGCCTGTCGGCGGGGCGCCGCCCGTACCGCCCGGCGGCGTCGACGCCGAGTTCGAGCCGCATGCCAGGGTAGCGCAAGCCGCGAGCGCGGAGAGCGTCGGCCAGCCGACGTCGAAGGATGATCCAACCTGCTTGACGAGCCGCATGCCGTATCTTGCGTTGCAAGAGCCCGCCTCCGCAAGCTCGCCCACAGCGGAATCCAGTATCACATCATAACGTTCCGCGGCATGCCGTGACGCACCGCTGCTCACGTTGACAGGCTCCGGCTACAAGGTTAGACAGCTCCACCGAACGCCGTAATTTCGGCCATTTACCTCCACGGTCAGCACGGAAAGCACAGCAAGAGGGGCATGTTCGAGCTCTACCTGCCGATGTTCATCATGTTTGCGGTTGCCGCGGTCATCTGCGGTGCGATGTTCTCGCTCGGCGCCCTGCTCGGGCCGAAGAACCCCACGCGAGAGAAGATGATGCCCTTCGAGTGCGGCAACGACACCGAGGGCGGCCGTGGCACGAAGCTCAGCGTGAAGTTCTACATGACGGCGATTCTCTTCGTCGTCTTCGACGTCGAGGTGGTGTTCATCTACCCGTGGGCCGCGCTCTTCAAGGGGCTCGGCTGGGGCGGCTTCGCCACCATGTTTTCCTTCGTCGCAGCGCTCATCGTGGCGCTGCTCTACTGCTGGAAGAAAGGAGCTCTCGAATGGGAGAGCTGAGCCCCACGACATCCCGCGTCATCGAGCCTGCAGGCAGCGAAGGTTTCGTGACGACGAAGGCCGAGGCGTTGCTCGCCTGGGCGCAGAAGTACTCCCTCTTCATGTACCCGTTCGTCACGGCGTGCTGCGGCATGGAGTTCATGGCGATGTCGAGCCCGCGGTACGATTTCGCCCGCTTCGGCGCGGAAGCTCCGCGGTTCTCGCCGCGTCAGGCGGATCTGCTGTGGGTCGTCGGGACGATCACGCAGCGCCAGGCGCCCATCCTGAAGCGCATCTACGAACAGATGGCGGAGCCGAAGTGGGTGCTCGCCTTCGGTACCTGCGCGTCGTGCGGCGGGTTCTACGACAACTACGCCTGCGTCGCGGGCGTCGACAAGATCATCCCCTGCCATGTGTACGTACCGGGTTGCCCCCCGCGCCCGGAAGCCGTTCTCGACGGCCTGATGCTCCTCATGGACAAGATCCAGAGGGGCGACCGTACCCCCGCGGCCGTGAAGCCGCGCACCGACCCCGCCGTGTCGCACGAGTACGGCCTAGTTCAGCTCAAGCGGCGAGAGTCCTCGGCCTGAGCGGTCACGGTACCCACGAAATGGCAAAAGCGCTCGTCGCACTGCTGAAGCAGTCGTTCCCTGGCGCCGTGCTCGAAACCCACTCCCAGCATGGCGACGACACCGTCGTCGTCGATCCGGGTCGGTGGCACGAGCTCGCGGCGTTCCTGAAGTCGTCGCCTGCCGCGGACATGAGCATGCTCATGGACCTCACCGCGGTGGATTTCCCAGATCGCGACCCCCGGTTCGAGGTCGTGGCTCACTTCTACTCGCTATCGAAGGGCCATCGCCTGCGCATGAAAGCGCGAGTCGGCGACCCTGCGGGCAAGCACGTGCACGTCGCCTCGCTGGCAGATCTTTGGGCCAGCGCGAACTGGATGGAGCGGGAGGCCTGGGATCTGTTCGGAGTCGTCTTCGACGGCCACACGGATCTGCGGCGGATCCTCCTCTACCCGGAGTTCGAGGGGCACCCGCTCCGCAAGGACTACGACGCGCACAAGATCCAGCCGCTCGTCGAGTACCAGAAGCTCCCGGCGATCGACAAGGTGCCGCCCTTCCGCTCCGACGAGGGAATGAGCTTCGGCAGGCAGACGCACGACCGGATGGAGAGCGCGGACGCTCCCGACCCCGAGATTTTCCCCGACACCGCGAACTGAAGGGCGAACGCGATAGATGGAGCCTCTGGACGAAGACCTGACTCAGGCCGAGCTCGAGCTACCTCAAGATCCGATGCTCGTGAACATGGGGCCCGCGCATCCCGCGATGCACGGCACGGTGCGGACCGTCGTCGAGCTCACCGGCGAGGTGATCGTGAAGGCCGACGTGCAGGTCGGCTACCTGCACCGCGGCTTCGAGAAGATGTGCGAGCGCGGTACGTGGACGCAGGTTTATCCCTACGTCGATCGCTGCAACTACATCTCGCCGATGCTGAACAACGTGGGCTTCTCGCTCGCGTGCGAGAAGATGCTCGGCATCGAGGTGCCGGAGCGGTGTCAGTGGTACCGCATGGCGCTCGGCGAGCTCGCCCGCATGTCCGACCATCTCACCTGCGACGGCGCGATGGCCATGGAGCTCGGCGCGTTCACGCCGTTCCTGTGGATGATCAAGGCGCGCGAGATGATCTGGGACATCATGGAGGAGGAGACCGGCGCGCGCCTCACGCACAGCTTCGGGCGCGTGGGCGGCATGGCCGCGCCCCCGACCGAAGGGTTCAAGGAGACGGCGCGCGCGACCGTCGATCAGATCCTGAAGGTGCTGGCGGAGGTCGAGCGGCTGCTTCTCGGCAACCGCATCTTCCTCGATCGCCTCGAGGGCGTCGGCATCGTGTCGCCGGAGGACGCGATCTCCCTCGGGTGGACGGGGCCCTGCCTCCGCGCGAGCGGCGTGGCGTACGACGTGCGCAAGGCGCATCCGTACCTGCGCTACGGGGACGTCGAGTTCGACGTACCCGTCGGGCAGACCGGCGACTGCTATGACCGCTTCATGGTGCGCATCGAGGAGATGAAGCAGTGTGGACGCATCATCACGCAGTGCCTCGATCGGATGCCGGACACCGGGCCCGTCAACGTCGACGATCCGCGCGTCATGCTGCCGCCGAAAGAGGACGTCTACAACACGATCGAAGGCACCATCCGTCACTTCAAGATCGTGATGGAGGGCCTGAAGATCCCCTCCGGCGAGGTCTATGCGTACACGGAAGCGGGCAACGGAGAGCTCGGCTTCTATCTCGTGAGCGACGGGAGCGGCACGCCGTACCGCGTGCGCATTCGCCCGCCG
Organism: uncultured Polyangiaceae bacterium; assembly: GCA_964442485.1. Classification (GTDB taxonomy): domain Bacteria; phylum Myxococcota_A; class Polyangia; order Polyangiales; family Polyangiaceae; genus DASZVB01. The sequence goes on along the minus strand of CAYUAW010000011.1, from coordinate 47,765 downwards.
TGCTTCCTGGTGACGAGCGGGCTCGAGCGCGTGATCACCGGGCAGATGGTGGCTGACGTCGTGCCGTGCTTCGGATCGCTGAACATGATCGGTGGCGAGTGCGATCGGTAGCGCAGGCGAAGGCCTCCACACGCCAAGGACCAAGAGGTTAGAGGAAGATGCCCTCCTTCAAGCTGGACGATCGCGAGATTCCTTTCGAGCCCGGGGACACCATCATCCGCGCCGCGCAGCGCGCGGGCGTCGATATCCCCCACTATTGCTGGCACGCCGGGCTGAGCGTCGCGGCCAACTGTCGGATGTGCCTGGTGGAGATCATGCCGCCTCCGGGTCGTCCGGCGATGGCGCTCGCCGTGCTCGCCTGGGACGAGAAGACGGGCCAGTACGTCGACCAGAAGAAGCCCAAGCTCCAGCCCGCTTGCCAGATGCAGGTCACGGATGGCCTCGACGTTCGCAGCCAGTCGAGCCCGCACGTCGAGCGCGCGCGGTCGGCGGTCCAGGAGCTCCTGCTCCTGAATCACCCCGTCGATTGCCCCATCTGCGACCAGGCCGGCGAGTGTCGGCTGCAGGACTACTGGCTCGAGCACCAGGCGACGGCAAAGCGCATGAACGACGAGCCCGTGCACAAGCCGAAGGGCGTCGTGTTCGGTCCGACCATCGTCTACGACGCCGAGCGCTGCATCGTCTGCACCCGCTGCATCCGCTTCTGCGACGAGGTCGCGAAGGATCCCGTGCTCGCCCTGCGTGAGCGCGGAAACCTGAACGAGGTCGTCGTCGCGCCGGGTCGTCAGCTCGACCACCCGTACACGCTGATGACGGAGTACGTGTGCCCGGTCGGCGCCCTCACCGCGACGGATTTCCGTTTCAAGGCGCGCGTGTGGTTCCTGCGGAGCGCGCGCACGGTCTGCCAGGGCTGCGCGACGGGCTGCAATGCCTTCCTCGACTACGATCCGCGTGACGGGACGGTGCATCGCCACCGCCCGCGCGAGAACCAGGCCGTCAACAAGTACTGGATGTGCGACGAGGGCATGCTCGACTACCACCGGGTCGAGAAGGGTCGCGTGCTGCGCGCGGCGGTCGAGAAGGAAGCCACACCGATCGGCGCCGCCCTCGATCGGGCCGCGAAGGCGCTGAAGGGCATCGCTCCCGAGCGGCTCGCGGTCGTCTTGAGCGCCCAGCACTCGAGCGAGGACAACTTCGCCCTCATCGCCCTCGCGCGCGACGTGCTCGGCTGCACGAATTTCTTCATCGGCGGCAAGCCCAACGGGCAGGGTGATCAGGTCCTGCGTCACCCCGACAAGAACCCGAACACGCGTGGCGTCACCTGGCTCGCGGCGTCGGCGTCCCCTCGCTCGATGCAGGATCTCTCGGCGGCGGCGACGATGAACGAGTTCACCGTCGTCCTCGCGCTGGGCACGGAGACGCGTGAGCTGGCCGACGCCGCCTCGCTCTCGCGGGCGAAGGAACGCATCGTCCTCGCGACGCACGAGGGGCCGCTCTCCCGGCTCGCCACGGTGCTCCTGCCCGCGTCGAGCTGGGCGGAGTCCGATGGCACTTACGTCAACGCGCGCGGTCTCTCGCAGGAGAGCGAGCAGGCCATCGGTCCGAAGGGTGACTCGCGGCCGGCTTGGAAGCTCATCGCCGGGCTCGCGGTGCGCCTCGGTCACGACCTCGGGTGGCGCAAGCTCGCCGACGTCCGCGGCGCGATGAGCGCCGAGGCGCCGCCGCCCTCGTTGCCGGGCAGCAATCGCCCGAGCGCTGGAGCCTCTTCATGACCGGTATCGACTTCCTCTTCGCGTTCGGCAAGGCCTTCTTCGTCGTGATGTTCGCAATGAACGTCGCGGTGATCCTCACGTGGGCCGATCGCCGTTACGGCGCGCTCCTGCAGGATCGCGTCGGGCCCGAGCGCGCGGTGGTGTGGCTGCCACGCCGGGTGGCACAGGGGCTCGCCTTTCTTCCCGCTCTGGCCGTCGCGGGCGGCGTCCTTCTCTTCGCGGAGGCGAACAAGGAGGACGTACCGGGTCGCGCCGGCAACGCGCTCTTCCTCGTCCAGGGCGCGATCTTCATGACGTGGTTCACGGGGCTGGTCATCGCCGGCGCCGTGAAGGCTCGTGGTCCCCGGAACAGCTTCGACTCGTTCATCCGCTCGGTCGGCGATCCCCGGATCTTCTTCTACGTCGGGCTCGTCGCGCACGTCGGTGTCGTCCTCGTCGCCGGGTTGCTTCGCGGTTCGCCCATCGGGGAGGTCTTCCAGGAGGTCGAGTACCGCGGCGGCGCGATGCTCCTGGCCGTCGCCGTGGTGGCGGGCGCCGGCTACGCCGTGGCGCAGATGAAGGACGACAAGATCGGCCTGCGTCTCCTCGGCCTGCTGCACCCCGCGGCCGACGGTCTGAAGACCGCGTTCAAGGAAGACTTCATCCCGCCGAACGCGGATCGCTTCCTGCACAGCCTGGCCCCGATCATCTCGTTCTTCCCGGCCCTGGTCGTGCTCGGCACCGTACCCTTCGGCGACAATCTGTGCTTCGGGGAGGCGAGCGCCGACGTGAGCCTCGGCCCCATCACCCTCATCAAGGCCGGGCATCTGGATCCGCGCAAGCTCCTCGCGATGGTCCCTCGCGACGGCATCTGCGCCGACCACGGCCTGAAGCTCTCCGTCGTCGACCTGAACATCGGCCTGCTCTACTTCTTCGCGCTGGCCGGGACGGGCATCGTCGGAGCGGCGCTCGCCGGCTGGTCGAGCGACAACAAGTACAGCTTGCTCGGCGGCCTCCGTGCGGCAAGCCAGATGGTCTCGTACGAGGTGACGCTCGGCCTCACCATGGTCGGCGCCATCATGACGTACGGCACTCTCCGCATCGACGAGATGGTGCGGTGGCAGGCGGAGAACGCCTGGGGCATCTTCGTCCAGCCGCTCGGCTTCATTCTGTTCTTCGCCGCGTCGGTCGCGGAATCGAAGCGCATCCCCTTCGACCTGCCAGAGGGCGAGAGCGAGCTCGTGGCTGGCTACTACACGGAATATTCCGGGATGAAGTTCGCGATGTTCTTCTTCGCCGAGTACGTCGCGGTGGTGACCGGCAGCGCGCTCATGGCTGCCGTCTTCCTGGGCGGCTGGCACCTGCCGTTCGTCGCGCGCGACGGGATTCACCTGGCCATCGGCGGCACGGAGATCTTCGCGCAGCCCATCGGTCACGGCCTGGTGGTGGTCCTCGGCGTGCTCGGGTTCGTCGTGAAGACGATTGCCCTGTGCATGATCCAGCTCACCATCCGCTGGACGCTGCCGCGCTTCCGCTACGATCAGCTCATGCGCCTCGGCTGGCGGAAGCTCTTGCCGGCCTCCCTGGCGAACCTCATCATCACCGGGCTCGCCATCCTCACCGTGCAGTCGGCGGGGCCCTCCGTCGCGCAGGGGCTCGCCGTCGCGGGCGGTCTTACCCAGGCGTTCGTCGCCGTCGGCGGCATCGTCGTGGCTGTGATCTTCGTCCGCTTCCTGCTCGCACCCGCAGAGCATCGCCGCGTGGTGGCGAGCACGTCCGCCAAGTTCGCTGCCATGGCCGGCGGCACCCGCAGCGCGCGCATGAGCGCGTGAAAGAGAATCGAATCATGAGCGAACCTCGAGCTCTCGGTCCCCGCAAGGTCGTCGGGACCCCCGTGGCCCGTCCGAAGCGCACGCCCGCCGTCCAGGGCTACGTGCCCGAGATCGCTCGCGGTCTCGGCATCACCATGTCGCACTTCTTCCGGAACGCGAAGGAGATGGTGCTCGGCCAGCGCAACGATCCCGTGCTCGACGGCATCAGCGACGGCGTCAACACGATCAGCTACCCGGAGCAGCGGCGCCCCTATCCGGAGCGCTTCCGCGGTGTGCACCGCCTCATGCATCGCGAGGACGATTCTCCGCGCTGCGTCGCGTGTCTCTGCTGTTCCACGGCGTGCCCGGCGCAGTGCATCTTCATCGAGCCAGGGGAGTACCCGGTGGGCGACAAGCGCCGCGGGTACGAGCGCTATCCGGTGCGCTTCGTGATCGACGAGCTGCGCTGCGTCTTCTGCGGCTTCTGCGTGGAGGCGTGCCCCTGCGACGCGATCCGCATGGACACCGGCGTTCACGCCGCGCCCTACGATTCGCGCGCGCAGTTCATCTTCGAGAAGGACCTGCTCATGAGCTTCACCGGTCGTGACGGTGAGCAGAAGTCGGAGAACCACCGCCACGAGCCGGGAGATCCGGGCCACCCGGGCGTCGACCGCACGAAGCAACACTGATTCTGAAGGCTCGTCGCCTCTTGCAAGCACGCCCGGAGATCTCGGCCATCTGCTTGGTTTCGCTGCGCTTCCGGTGCTCACGTACGAAAGTACGCTCCGCTCCGGTTCTCGCTCAACACGGCGCATCTGACTCGAGCTTTCCGGGCGGGTCGGCTGATGACTTGGAGCGGACGCCGCAGATGGTACGGTCGACGGCGACATGACGTTCGAAACGGTCATTGGGCTCGAGGTGCACGCGCAGCTCCTCACGAAGAGCAAGCTGTTCTGCGGGTGCTCGACCTCGTTCGGCAACGAGCCGAACTCGAACGTCTGCGTCACGTGTCTCGGGCTGCCGGGGGCGCTCCCCGCGACGAACGAGCGCGCCGTGCGCCTCGCCGTGCGCGCGGCGCTCGCGCTCGACTGCACGATCCGCACGGAGAGCATCTTCGCGCGGAAGCAATACTTTTATCCGGATCTGCCGAAGGGCTACCAGATCTCCCAGTACGAGGAGCCGTTCTCGGAGAATGGGCACCTCGACGTGGAGCTCCCGGGTGGCACGCGCACCGTGCGCATCCGCCGCGCGCACATGGAGGAGGACGCCGGCAAGAGCGTGCACGGTGTCGGCGGCGACTCGCTGGTGGACCTGAACCGCGCCGGCACGCCGCTCGTCGAGATCGTGAGCGAACCGGATCTGCGCTCGAGCGAGGAAGCTGCTGCGTATCTCCGGACGCTGCGCGACATCCTGGTGTTCGCCGGGGTGAACGACGGCAATCTGGAAGAGGGCAGCTTTCGCTGCGACGCCAACGTCTCCATCCGCCCCGCAGGCAGCACCGAGCTTGGAACGCGCACCGAGCTGAAGAACCTGAACAGCTTTCGCTACGTGCAGAAGGCCATCGACGTCGAGGCGGCGCGGCAGGCTGCGGTGCTCTCGTCGGGGGGGCGCATCATCCAGGAGACGCGGTCGTTCGATCCGGCGACCGGCAAGACGGCTTCGCTTCGTTCGAAAGAGGACGCCCACGACTACCGCTACTTCCCGGATCCGGATCTGCCGCCGCTCGTCATCCCGGACGCGCTGGTCGACGAAGAGCGGAGGGCGATGCCGCGCCTGCCGGCGGAGCTCCGGCACAAGTGGACTGCCGAGCTCGGCCTGCCCGCGGCAGCGGCGCAGACGCTGACGCAGCACCCAGCCTATTCTCTGTTCTTCGAGGCCGCCGTCGCTCGCTTTCCGCAGCCCGTGAAGGTCGCGAACTGGATCCTGACGGAGGTGCTTCGCGACACGAAGGCGCACGGGCTCGAGGCGACCTTCCCGGTCACGCCGGAGCAGGTGGCGGAGCTCCTCGAGCTCGTCGAGAGCGGCGACATCAGCGGAAAGCAGGCCAAGGAGGTCTACGCCGCGGTCGTCGGAACGAAGGACAGCCCGGCGAAGGTAGTCGAGCAGCGCGGCCTGCGCGTCGTCTCCGACGAGGGCGCGCTGCGGGCGCTGTGCGAGCGTATCGTCGCGGCGAATCCGAAGCAGACCGCGGATTACCGCGCCGGCAAGAAGACGCTCCTCGGTTTCTTCGTCGGGCAGGCGATGAAAGAGACTCGCGGCTCGGCGAATCCGAAGCTCGTGAGCGACCTGATGCAGAAGGCGCTCGACGGCGCGAGCTGACGCTCGTGCGCGCGACAGCGACGGGACATGGCGAAGCAGGAGAGTCCATCGATTGGCGGCGCCGAGCGCGTCCCGCACCCCGAGCCGATTGCGGACGCACCCTACTCGGCCATGGAGCTTTTGCCCGGTGACGACGTCGTGGTCATGCTCGATCAGCGCGAGCTCCCGGCGCGATCTCTCTATCACCTCCTCGAGACCGTCGATGACGTGGCGCGCGGAATCCGCGACATGGTCGTTCGCGGCGCGCCGGCCATCGGCATCAGCGCGGCGTACGGTCTGGTCCTCGCCGCGCGGAAGGGACGCGATCTGGACGAGGCCGCGGCGCTGCTCCGTGCAGCACGCCCCACTGCCGTCAATCTGTTCTGGGCCGTGGAGCGCATGCTCGCCGTCGCGCGCGGTACGAGTGCGACCGACCGCGCCGCCCGGCTCGCCGTGGAAGCGCGCGCCATTCATCGCGAAGATGTCGAGTCGTGCCGCAAGATGGGACGCTACGGAGAGGCGCGCATCCCCGACGGTGCAACGATCCTCACGCATTGCAACACCGGGGGCCTCGCGACCGGGGGCTACGGCACCGCGCTCGGCGTCATCCGTGCGGCGCACGAAGCCGGGAAGCAGATTCGCGTCCTCGCCGACGAGACACGACCGTACCTGCAGGGCGCGCGCCTCACCGCGTGGGAGCTCCAGCAGCTCGGCATTCCCGTCTCGGTGATCGCGGATGGGGCGGCGGCGCATTTCTTCGCCCGCGGTGACGTCGCCTTGGCCATCGTCGGCTCGGACCGCATCGCAGCGAACGGTGACGTCGCGAACAAGATCGGCACCTTCGGCGTCGCGTGCGCCGCGCGTTTCCACGAGCGTCCGTTCTACGTCGCCGCGCCATGGTCGACCGTCGACGTCCACTGTCCGTCGGGGGATGAGATCGTCATCGAGGAGCGCGACCAGGCCGAAGTCACGCATCTCGCCGGGCGGCGCCTCGTTCCGGAGGGCGTCGGAGCGCGGAACCCCGCGTTCGACGTCACGCCAGCGCGTCTCGTGACGGCCATCTTCACCGAACGCGGCGTGATCGAGCCCGTGGGGCCCGAGGCCGTTGCCCGCCTCGCTGCTTCGCCCGCCTGACCCGAGCCGGGGGGCCTCACACCTGCTACGTTGGGCCTGTCGATGACCCACCCGACGGCGCGGAAGCTCGAGCGAAAGCCTGACTGGCTCAAGGTACGGGCGCCCTCCGGCGAGCGGTACACCGGGCTCAAGGAGACGCTGCGTCGTCTCGATCTGCACACCGTCTGCGAGGAGGCGCGCTGCCCCAACGTCGGCGAGTGCTGGGGCGCCGGCACCGCGACCGTGATGGTGCTCGGGCACACATGCACGCGTGGTTGTCGCTTCTGCGCCGTCACCACCGGGAACCCGCGGGGCGCAGTGGATCCGCGGGAGCCCGAGCACGTGGCGCGCGCGATCACGACGCTGGGCCTCAAGTACGTCGTCCTCACGATGGTCGACCGCGACGATCTGCTCGACGGCGGTGCGGCTCACGTCGCGACGACGATCGCCTCGCTCCACGAGCGCCAACCGTCGCTCCTCGTCGAAGCGCTGGTCGGCGACTTCGGCGGCCGTCATCGGGACATCGACGTCGTGCTCGAGAGCGCGCCCGACGTCTTTGCGCACAACGTGGAGGTGCCGAGGCGGCTCACGCCGACAATCCGCGATCAGCGCTGCTCGTACGACCGCTCGCTCGACGTGCTCCGCCACGCGAAGGAACGAGCACCGGATCGCCTGACCAAGAGCTCGGTGATGGTCGGCGTCGGTGAGACGGACGACGAGGTAAATGAGACGCTCGCGGACCTGCGCAAGGCGGACGTGGACGTGGTGACGATCGGACAGTACCTGCGCCCGAGCCCGAAGCACGCCCCGGTGCACCGCTACGTGGAGCCGAATGCGTTCGAGGAATTCGAGCGCGCGGGGCTCTCGATGGGCTTTGCCTATGTCGCATCCGGGCCGCTCGTGCGCTCGAGCTATCACGCCGCCGAAGCGTTCCTCGCCGCGCGCCTCGAGGGCGTACGAACGCTCGCGCTAGGGTCCGCGCCGGGAGCGGCGACCCGCGCGTCAGACCGTGCGTCGGAGCCACTCATGTCGCGCGCCACCGGCGCTCAGCTCATCAGTCCGAGCTCCCTGGTGCGGCCGCGATAGGCCCCTCTTGCCCACATTGGTGCCGTCCGGAGTACCATCACCCCGGCTCGAAGTACCGCCGGCGGAACCTCTGGCGAGTGACAGCCGATTCGGTCAGCCGACCTGAAACGCGGTCGCGGCACCGAAGCGACTGAGTTAGCCTCGGGCGCACATGCCCGACGCTGCCCGTCCAAAAGACCTGCTCGACAAGGTCGCCGGTCAGCTCCGGCGACCGGCCGCATTCTCCGACGACGCAACGGGTTCGATCCTCTCCATCGCCGGTGCTCAGTACGGCTCTCACTCGGCCGACGAGGACGTGACGCGCCCGACGGGCTTCGACCCGCAAGCTGCGGCCCTCTTCGAGGCCGTCGTGGAGAGCGCCTATCTCGTCGCGAGCGCCGATGGGGTCTTCGACGAGAAGGAGAGAGCGGCGTTCGAGCACGTCGTCCTCTCGGCGTGCGGGGGCAGCGTGTCGCAAGCTCAGCTGCGCGCGCTCCTCGCGGACCTTTCCGACTTGCGCGAGGAGGACGGTGCCGACAAGCGCGTGAAGATGGTCGCGCGAACCGTCACGCGCCCCGAGCAGGCCCGCGACGTGCTCCGCGTCTCCGCGCTCATCGCCCTGGTGTCGGACGGTGTGAGCGACGTCGAGCGAGGCATCCTGGAGCGCTTGGCAAGCGAATTCCGCCTGGGCGAGCTCGCTGTCGACGCTGCGCTCGACGAGGCCCGCCGCGCACTTTCCGACTGAGCGCTGGCAGCGGTAACGCGGCGCTCGCGCTGCAAAGCGCTCGGCCAGGTGGCTGGAATCGCGCCGTCGGCGGCCGGGAAGCCCCCTCCCTCCGTTTGCGCTACACGTGATGGTGAGGGAGTCGTGATTACGACTTCTGGTCTTCCAAGACTGCTCGACTCGAGACTAGGCTCCCCAGCCGAGCGAAGGGCACCGGATGGACGGAACCGACAAGGCGAGAGAGCCAATGCCGAGAGCTTCGACCGAGATCATCCGCGCGCTCCGCGAAGATGGCTCCCTCGCGCCCGAATACGACCCGCATCTGTCGAGCGACGAGGTCACGCGCCTGTACCGCGCGATGGTCGAGACCCGTTTTCTGGACGAGCGGCTCACGGCGCTGCAGCGCCAGGGGAGGATCGGCTTCCACGTCGGGTCCCTCGGCGAGGAAGGCGCCATCATCGGGGCGGCCTTCGCCACGCGAAAGCAGGACTGGCTCTTCCCGTGCTACCGCGAGTTCGGCGCGGCCCTCCTGCGAGGCCTGGATTTTCAGCGCTTCATCGACAACATGTTCGGGAACGCGAACGACACCGTGAAGGGCCGGCAGATGCCGGACCACTACACGAGCAAGGCCGCGCACTGGCTGTCCATCAGCTCCCCCGTCGGCACGCAGATCACGCAGGCAGTTGGCTTCGCCTGGGCCGGCAAGCTGAAGAAGGACGATCTGGCGACGCTCGTATACTTCGGCGACGGTGCCACGAGCTCTTCGGATTTTCACTCCGGCATGAACTTCGCCGGCGTGTTCAAGGTGCCCACGGTCTTCTTCTGCCGCAACAACGGCTGGGCCATCAGCGTCCCGGCCGAGCGCCAGACAGCGTCCGAGAGTTTCGCGGTGAAGGGCGTCGCGTACGGCGTGCCTGCGGTGCGAGTCGATGGCAACGACGTCTTTGCCGTGGTGCACCAGGTCCGCAAGGCCATCGAACGCGGCGCGCGAGGGGAGGGGCCCACGCTCATCGAGGCGCTCACCTACCGCATGGGCGGGCACTCCACGAGCGACGACCCGAACGCATATCGGGCGTCCGACGCGCTGAAGGCGTGGGCCGATCGCGATCCGATCCAGCGCGTGCGGCACTACATGCGCCGCGTCCAGGGCTGGACGGACGAGCGCGACAAGGAGATCATCCAGGACGTCGATCGAAGATTCCGCGCGGCCGTGGAGATCGCCGAGAAGACGCCGAAGCCGGCGCTCGAGACGATGGTCGAAGACGTGTACGCACAGCCGACGTGGAACCTCGTGGAGCAACGCGAAGCGCTCGTCGCGGGGCCGCGTCCCCACGAGCACGGCTGAGCGGGCGGGCGAGGTCTCTCATGCCGCAGATGAACATGGTCCAGGCGATCAACGACGCGCTCCGCGTCGGGATGCGTCGCGACGAGCGCGTCGTCATCCTCGGAGAAGACGTCGGGCGCGTCGGTGGAGTCTTTCGCGTCACGCAGGGTCTCTTCGACGAGTTCGGGGAGGACCGCGTCATCGACACGCCGCTCAGCGAGGGCGGGATCGTCGGATGCGCCATCGGCATGGCCCTCTACGGGCTCGTGCCCGTTCCCGAGATCCAGTTCTCGGATTTCATCTGGCCCGCGTACGACCAGATCGTGAACGAGCTCGCGAAGTACCGATACCGTTCGGGGGGCGAGTACACCGCGAAGATGGTCATCCGTACGCCGGTGGGGGGGGGTGTCCGCGGAGGCCACTATCACTCGCAGCACCCGGAGGCGCCGTTCGTTCATGTGCCGGGGCTCAAGGTGGTCTGCCCATCGAATCCTTACGATGCGAAGGGCCTCTTTCTCGCGTCGCTGCGCGACCCGGACCCGGTCATCTTCTTCGAGCCGAAGCGTGTCTATCGCGCTGCGAAGGGGCTCGTTCCGGAGGACGAGTTCACGGTGCCGATCGGCGTCGCGTCGATCGCCCGCGAGGGGTCGGACGTGACGGTCATAGCCTACGGCGCCATGCTCTACGAGGCGCTCGACGCCGCGGCGAAGGCCGCCGAGCGCGGCGTCGACAGCGAGGTCATCGATCTGCGGACGCTGTGGCCGGTCGACATCGAAACCATCCTCGCCAGTGTGAAGAAAACCGGGCGCCTGGTCATCGTCCACGAGGCTCCGCGGACGTGCGGCCTGGGCGCAGAGCTCGTGTCGCTCGTGTGCGAAAAGGCCTTCTACTCCCTGGAGGCGCCACCTGTCCGCGTCACCGGGTTCGACACGCCTTTCCCCTACTCGCTCGAGTCGGAGTACTTACCACTCTCGCACCGGATCATCCCGGCTATCCTCGACACCGCCCGAGCTTGAGGCGTCGCCGGGGGCGCTCCCCGAGCTTCCGGGTTTCGGGGCGCAAAAGGCGTCCCTTTTGCCGCGCGATTCCGAGGTAGTCTACGCGCCATGTCTCGATTCGAGTTCAAGCTGCCGGACATCGGGGAAGGTGTCTCGGAAGGTGAGATCGTCGGGTGGTTGGTGCACGTGGGGGACTCGGTGTCCGAGAACCAGGACATGGTCGAGGTGATGACCGACAAGGCGACCGTCACTATCGGCGCGCCGAAGTCGGGCAAGGTCGTGGAGATCCGCGGCGGCGAAGGCGACACCGTGCCCGTGGGAACGGTGCTGGTCGTGCTCGACGTCGGTGCCGAGTCGAGTGCGTCGGCGAACGCGCGACCGGAGCGCGCCGCCCCCAGCAACACCAACGCGAGTGAGCGGTCCGCGCCGGGTCACGCAAAGGCCGCTGAATCGAAGGTCGCCAAGGTGCCCGAGCAAACGAAGGCGAAAGCGTCGCAAGAGGAAGAACTCGTCGACGAATCGGACGACTCCGGCGAAGAGGTCTCGTCAGGGAAATCGCCCTCAGTCGTCGCGTCCGCCGTTGGCGACATCAGGGACGACCTTCCAGGCATCCCGAAGGCGCCGCGCACTGCCCCTGACGACTACCGCAACGACAAGCCGCTCGCGTCACCCGCGACCCGCAAGCTCGCACGCGAGCGAGGCGTGGATCTGCGACGCGTGCGTCCTAGCGGCGAGGCCGGTCGCGTCACCCGAGACGACGTGGAGCACTTCGCGGACGCCGGCGCACAGAAGCAAGCCGCGCCCAGCCCGGCGCGTGCGCCAGCTCCGCAGAACGGAAACGGCACGGCCGGCCCGGCTGCTGCGAGGCCCGCGGCGCCCGTCCCCACCGCGCAGGGAGAGACGCGCGTGCCGATCCGCGGGCTTCGCAAGCGCATCTACGAAAACATGGCGCGCGCGAAGCACACCGCTGCGCACTTCACGTACGTCGACGAATGCGACGTCACGGAGCTGAAGCGCATGCGCGAAGCGGCGAAGGCGACCGCGGCGCAATCCGGTGTGCAGCTCACCTATCTGCCGTTCATCGTGAAGTCGGTGGTCGCCGCGCTGAAGCGTCACCCCGCGTTGAACTGCCTCGTCGACGACGGAGCGATGGAGATGGTGCTCAGGAACACCTACGATATCGGCATCGCTGTCGCGACCGACGCAGGCTTGACCGTCCCCGTCCTCCGGAACGCCGACCACCTGACGGTGATCGAATCGGCGCGCGAGATCGAGCGACTGAGCAACGAGGCGCGCACCGGCAAGACCCGTCGCGAAGACCTCGGCGGCTCTTCCTTCACGATCACGTCGCTCGGGAGGGACGGGGGTCTCTTCGCGACGCCAGTCGTCAACTACCCGGAGGTCGCGATCCTCGGCGTGCACCAGATCAAGCGGAAGCCAGTCGTCCGGAACGAGCAGATCGTGCCGGGTGACGTGATGCTGCTCAGCCTCTCGTTCGACCACCGCATCATCGATGGCCACGTCGGGGCGGCGTTCGCGCAGGAGGTCATCCGCTTTCTCGAATCACCCGAGCGGCTCCTGCTCGAGATGCGGTGAAGTCAGGCCCCGGCGCCCGAGCCATGTAGGGTAATGTAGGTGAGTATCCTCCGTGGCCGCCTTACAGGAAGGAGGCGCGACGACATGGGCACCGGTTCACCTGATCGAATAGACTCCGAAGAGGATGACGGGGCATTTACCCGCACCACACGCGCCAAGGGCATGAATCAGAATCGGTTCGTCTTGGGGAAGAAACGCTGGCGTCATCAGTTCGGCGCGGCTCTCGTCGTAGCTTTTGCGGCCTTCGCGCGCTCGGCCGCCGCGAGCGAGCCGAGCGTCGACGACATCAAGGCCGCTGAAGCGGAGTTCAATCAGGGACGCGAGGCGTACCGAGCCGGCGACTTCGCAGAGGCCGCGGAGCACTTCGAGAGCGCGGACGGCCACGCGCCCAACGACAAGGTGCTCGAGCTGGCCATCAGCGCCCGGGACAAGGCGGGCAATGCGGACCGCGCTGCGACGCTCGCCCAGCTGGGGCTCGAGACGTATCCGAACAGCGAGCGCGTGAAAAAGGTCGCCGCCCCGCTGGTCGACAAGGCTCGCGCCGAGCTCCTTCAGGTGACGGTCGAGTGCAGCGAGGCGTGCACCTTGCTGGACGGCACACGACTGGTCCACGGCACTGCCGCCGCCCGTCGCGTGATCTTCCTCACTCCGGGGGATCACGCGATCCGCGCCGGATGGTCGGACGAGCGGACGCTGTCGCAGAACGTGAGCGGCGCCGCGGGTGAGAGCGCTTCGCTCACGTTCACCGCGCCCCCCATCCCGAAGAAGGAGACGCCCCTTTCGTCGGGCGCCACGGCGAATGGCGCCGACACCGGCGTTCCGTCCTCGATGCGGGTGCTGAACCCCCTCTATCTCTACATCGGTGCCGGCGCGACGGCCGTCCTCGGCGGTGTCACCATCTGGAGCGGCATCGATACGGTGAACAACCCGGGCAAGGAAAAGGTCCGGGACGCCTGCAGCAGGATGCAGCCAAACTGCAACGATCTTTACAACCAGGGCAAGAACGCCGAGCTCCGGACGAACCTGCTGATCGCCGCCACCAGCGTCGTCGGCGCGGCGACAGCGGTGGTCGGCATCTTCTTCACGGACTTCAGCGGCAAGAAGAAACAGGACGACACGGCCACCATCGTCCCCTGGATTTCCTACGACGCTGGCCCCGCCGCGGGTGCCATGGGAAGGTTCTGATAGCTTGGTTGCGCCGAAGCTCATCGACGTGAACTACGACGGTCCGCAAAGGATCGACCGCTACGATCTGGTCGCGGAGATCGCGAGCGGCGGCATGGCGACGGTGTTCCTCGCCAACCTGTCCGGCGTCGGCGGCTTCCGGCGGTTCGTGGCCATCAAGAGGCTCCACCCGCACCTGGCGCGCGAGCAGGAGTTCGTCGAGATGTTCCTCGACGAGGCGCGTCTCGCCGCGGGCATCCATCACCCGCACGTCGTCCCCATCCTGGAGGTGGGCGCGAGTGACCGCGGTTACTACCTCGTCATGGAGTACATCGAAGGCGATACGCTCGCCCGACTCCTGGCGCGCGCGGCGACCTCCGGCAATCGTCTCCCGGCGAGCATCGGTACCCGCATCGTCGTGGAGATGCTCGCGGGTCTTCATGCCGCGCACGAGCTCCGCGACGAGCAGGGCAACCCGACGGAGCTCGTTCATCGCGACGTCTCGCCGCAGAACATCCTGGTCGGCATCGACGGCACGACGCGCATCACGGATTTCGGTGTGGCGCGTGCTGCGAGCCGCCTGTCGGCCACTCGCGCCGGCCAGCTGAAGGGGAAGATCGCCTACATGGCGCCGGAGCAAGCGATGGGCGATCCCGCCGTCGATCGGCGTGCCGACGTCTTCTCTGCCGGAATCGTCCTCTGGGAGGTGCTCGCGGCGCGGCGCCTGTTCAAGGCGGAGAACGAGGCGGCGACGCTCCAGCGGGTCATCTCGGAGCCCATCCCCGACATCCGCGAGGTAAACCCGCGGATCGATCCCGATGTCGCGGCGATCGTCATGACCGCGCTACAGCGCGATCGCGACGCGCGTTACCCGACTTGTCAGGACTTCGCAGACGATCTGGAGGCCGCCGCGCAGGCCGCAGGCGCGCTCGCCACCTCGCGCGAGGTCGCCGCCTACGTGACGGGTGTCATCGGTCAGGAGATCGCTCAACAGCGCGAGGCCGTGCGAGCTTGGCTCGCGCGGAGCGAGCCAAGCCAGGCCATCCCTGACGTCACGGATCCCGCGCACTCCTCGGTTCCGCCGTCGCGTGTCAGCGCACCGATGATGGGCGTCAGCGGAGAGAAATCCGGGATGGTCGCGACGCAGCAGCACCTGGAGCTGCCCCCCTTTGCGCCACGTCGCTCGAAGACGCCCATCGTCATCGCGGTCGCGGCGATCATCGGCTTTGCCATCGTCGGGCTGCTCGCGCTGGCGCTCGGTGGCAGCGGTCACACGGAGGTGCCGGTGCTGCAGCACCCACCCACCACCACGAGCCCCGGTGCGCCCGGTCCGACGAGCACCGCGACGGCGACAGACCCGTCGACGGCCGAGACGCCGGCAATGCACCCCGCGTCTCCGGCGGGTGTGGGCGGGCCGTCTGCGGCCGCGACGCAGACACCCCAGGCAGCTCAGCCGAGCGGGACACGGCCGTCCTTTACACCTCGCAGCAGTCGGCGTTCCGCCGCGGCCGCCTCTGCAACAGCTGTCGTGCCCCCGCCGCCGGCTCCTCCCGTCGCCGCGAGCGCTCCCCCCGCGCCCAAGCCCACGGACGACGTGGATCTTTCGAGCCCGTATCGGTAGGCCAGCGCGCCTCCGCGTTGACGGCCGGGGGCCTTGCTGCTACTTATCCGCGGCTCCGGCCACCCCTCGTGGCCCAAATCCTCAGCAGTTTCGGGTCGTTAATCTGATAGTCGCAACGACCCGGCGGAAGTCATCCCTCGAGTCCACGTGGCCGACAGCAGTATCTGCCTTCTTTCTGGGACCGCGAACCCGGCTCTCGCCGACGAGATCGCCGGTGTGCTCGGTATCAAGCTCGCCCGGTGCCGCCTGTCGCGCTTCAGCGACGGAGAGTCCTTCTTCCAGATCGAGGACAACGTCCGCGGGCGTGACGCCTTCGTCATCCAGCCGACTTGCTCGCCCGTCAACGACCACCTGATGGAGCTCCTCATCATGGTGGACGCCCTTCGCCGCGCGTCCGCCGGCCAGATCTCGGCCGTCCTTCCCTACTACGGGTACGCGCGGCAAGATCGTAAGGTCGCACCCCGCACACCGATCACGTCGAAGCTCGTGGCGGATCTACTGGTGGCCGCGGGCGTCACGCGGGTCATCTGCCTCGACCTGCACGCGGGCCAGATCCAGGGGTTCTTCAACATCCCCTTCGATCATCTGTATTCGCTCCCCGTCTTCCTCACGGACTACCTGAAGGGGAAGTTCGATCAGTCCGCGGTCTTCATCTCGCCGGACGCGGGCGGCGTCGAACGCACCCGAGCCTTCGCGAAGCGGCTCGGCGCCTCGCTCGCCATCATCGACAAGCGACGTGAGCGCGCGAACGTCAGCGAGGTCATGCACCTCATCGGCGACGTGAAGGGCCGTGACTGCATCATCGTCGACGACATGATCGACACCGCCGGCACCCTCTGCAACGCCGCGCAGGCCGTCATGCGCGAGGGCGCGCGGCGCGTCGTCGCGGTGGCGTCGCACGGCGTGCTCAGCGGCCCTGCCGCCGAGCGCATCGCCGCTTCGCCGCTCGAAGAAGTGGTCGTCAGCAACTCGATCCCGCCGAGCGCCGCGGTGAAGGCTTGCCCGAAGATCCGCTACGTCTCCGTCGGCAAGCTCCTGGCAGAGGCCATTCGCCGCATCCATAACAACGACTCCGTCAGCTCTCTGTTCGTTTGAGCGCCCGCGGGCGAGGATTGGAAGATCATATGCAGACCTTGAAGCTCTCCGCAGAACCCCGAAAAGAGTCGGGCAAAGGCGCGGTGCGCAGGCTTCGCGCGACAGGAAAGATCCCCGCCGTCGCCTACGGGCCGAAGCTCGACGCGACGTCTCTTTCCATCTCACCGAAGGACGTGACGACCGTCCTCGGGACAGAGCGCGGCCGGAACTCCGTCATCGAGCTGTCGATCGGCGCCGAGCGAAAGCTCACGGTGCTTCTCACGGACTTCCAGTACCACCCGGTGACGCGGGAGATCCTCCACGCCGACTTCCGTGAGATCAAGGAGGACGAGCCCATCGACGTCGATGTCCCCTTCGAGACGACCGGGAAGGCAAAGGGCGTCGTCGCGGGCGGCGTGCTGCGTCTCGTCTATCGAAAGCTTCCCATTCGCTGCTTGCCCGGGCTCGTTCCGGCGAAGCTCAGCCACGACGTGACGGAGCTCGAGCTCGATCACGCGGTGCACGCGAAGGACCTGAGCCTGCCGCAAGGTGTCTCTGTACGTCTGCCGCCCGAGCAGACGGTCGTCGCCGTCGCGATGGAGAAGAAGCAGCCCGACGAAGCAGAGGCCGCACCGGGTGCCGCCGCAGCCGGTGGTGCAGCCGCCGCAGCGGGCGCACCCGCAGCAGGTGGAGCGGCTCCTGCCGCCGGCGCTGCCGCTCCTGCGGCCGCTGGCAAGGCCGCCGCGGCGCCCGCCGCAGCCAAGGGCGCCAAACCGAGCAAGTGATCCTGGTCGTCGGGCTCGGCAATCCCGGAAAAGCGTACGCTCACACGCGGCACAACCTCGGCTGGGAGGTCGTGGATCGCGTCGTGAGCCGCGCCGGGGGCGGGGCCTTCCGCGACAAGTTCTCCGGCGCGTTCACCGACGTGGCCGTGCAAGGGGAGCGAGTCGGGGTGTTGAAGCCGGTCACGTACATGAACGAGTCCGGCCGCAGCGTCGTCGCTGCGACCGGCTTCTTCAAGCTCGAGCCGAAGGACGTGCTCGTCGTGCACGACGAGCTCGACCTCGAATTCGGAGACGTGCGCTTCAAGAAGGGCGGCGGAGAGGCCGGCCACAACGGGGTCCGTTCGGTGAGCCAGCATCTGGGCACGAAGGACTTCGTCCGGCTTCGGCTCGGCGTGGGGAAGCCGCCCGCGGGCTTTCGGGGTAGCGGCGCGGATTTTGTGCTAGAAGGCTTCGCCGCTGCGGAGCGGGCTCGTCTCGGCGACATCGTCGAGCAGGCCGCCGAAGCAGTGGAACTCTTCGTCGGCCGCGGTCTCGAGCACTCGATGAACGTGACCAACCGGCGGAAGAACTGACCGACTCCTTGCTCCCGGCATCGTCCGGGGGCCGTAGTCCGAGAGGAGACTGAATGGCCCAGAGAGACAGCACGGTCCTGAGAGACCGCGAATACGAAACCATCTTCATCCTGCGCTCCGACGTGAGCAAAGAGAGCTCCGAGAGCATCTCTTCCCGCCTCACCGAGGTGGTCGGCCGCGAAGGCGGCAAGCTGACGCGGATCGAGAGCTGGGGGCGAAGGCGCCTCGCCTATCCCGTCGGCAAGCAGAAGCGCGGCGTTTACATGTACCTGAAGTACATCGGGCGCGGCGGGCTCGTGTCGGAGGTGGAGCGCAACCTGCGCCTCCTCGACGACGTGCTGAAGTACCAGACCGTCAAGCTGAACGACGAGGTCGCGCGCGACGCCGTCGTCGTAGCCGCGGAGGACGTCAAGTTCGAGTACGTCGAGCCGCCGGCTGACGAGGCCGCGGAGGAGTCGCTCGCTCGTGAGCTCGGCCTCGAAGAGCGCCATGACCGCGAGCGCGATCACGACGACAGGCGCCGCGACCCGTACGCCGACGACGTCGACGAGCTCGGTGAAGAAGAAGTCGCGGCTGCCAATGCAATGGGCGGGGAGGACGACGAATGAAACGCGAGCAATCATCCATGGGCGAGAAGCCTGGAAACCCCGACTCCGTTCCGCCCCCCCGGCGCGGCCGCCGGCGCGGCTGCCCGTTCTGCAGCGGCGAGAGCACGGGCCAGGCCCCGGCCATCGACTACAAGGATCCGCAGTCGCTCAAGTACTTCGTCACGGAGCGCGGCAAGGTCGTTCCGCGGCGTATCTCCGGAGCGTGCGCGAAGCACCAGCGCGAGCTCATGCTCGCCATCAAGCGCGCGCGCAACATCGCCCTCCTGCCTTTCACGATGAACGACTAACGGGGAACTAGCATGGCAACCCAGATCCACGTCGTCCTGCAACAGGACGTGCAGAACCTCGGAAAGAGCGGCGACCTCGTCCGCGTCCGTCCGGGCTATGCGCGTAACTTCCTCATCCCGCGCGGCCTCGCCATGCCGGCGACCGCGGGGAACGTCGCACGCATCGAGGACCTTCGGCAGCGGGCTCGGGCCCGCGCGGCGAAGGAGCTCACGCAAGCTCAGGAGACCGCGAAGAAGCTCGAGAGCCTGTCCGTGAAGATCGCTCGCGCTGTCGGTGAAGAGAACAAGATGTACGGCTCGGTGACCTCGAAGGATGTCGAGGAAGCGTTCGCGGCCATCGGCGTCGAGATCGATCGAAAGAAGATCGCGCTCGCCGATCCCATCAAGACGCTCGGATTGAGCGAGGTCCTCATCAAGCTCCACCACGACGTCACGGCAAAGCTCCGCGTCGAGGTCGTGAAGGGCTGAAGCCGAGCAAAAGACCTTCGATGCTGTCTTGACAGGTCGAAGGCGAAAGTGAGAACTTTCGTTGGATCTGCACCCCGGTGGGCTCGAAGCCGCCGGGGTGCGGTGCATTTGGGCTCCTGGGGAAAACCAGTGGAGTCGGCGTTGACAACTTCCGGAAGGATGGGGATGCCGAAATACTCGCGAGGACATTCACTGACACGCCTCCGCTGGGCAACGCCGTGCGGCCTGCTATGGGCAATGCCAGGGGAGGGAGACGTCGATGTCGTTCGGTGACCGGTCTCGCTACAAGAAGGAGGAGCCGGATCTCCGCCCGTCCGCCGGCCGCATTCCGCCGCACGATCTGGACGCGGAAGCTGCGGTGCTCAGCGCCATCCTGCTGTCGTCCGACGCTTTTGACGAGGTGAGCGATCTGCTCCTGTCGGAACATTTCTACTCGGACGCGAACCGGCGCATCTACGAATGCATCGTCGATCTGCAGGGCAACGGGCGCCCGGTCGACGTGGTCACCGTCGCCACCTGGCTGCGTGACCACGAGCGCCTGCAGCAGGTGGGCGGGACGCCGTATCTGGCCCAGCTGACGGATTCCATTCCCGCCGTCGCGCATGTCGGCGCTCACGCGCGCGTCGTTCGCGAGAAGTGGCGCGTCAGGAGGCTCATCTCGACGTGCCAGCGCTTCGCGGCGGAGGGCTACGGCGGCTACGGGGACGTGCAGGAGTTCATCGACCAGGCCGAGCAGGCGATCTTCGACATCGCCCGGGTCCCCGAGAGCACGGCGGTTCGTCCGGTGCGGGAGGCGATCCACGGCGCGTTCGACATCCTCGTGGCGGCCTCCAAGCGCGGCGAGGGCATCACCGGTGTTCCGACGGGCTTCGACCGGCTGGATCGAAAGTGCGCCGGCCTGCACAAGGGCGACCTCTACATCGTCGCGGGCCGCCCCGGCATGGGCAAGACCGCGTTCGTCCTGAACATCGCCGTGAACGTCGCGTCCCCTCGCCGTGTGAAGTCGGCCGACGCGAACGATCCGCTCGGCTCGGGCGAGATCGAACAGCCTGGATGGGGCGTCGGGTTCTTCTCTCTCGAAATGCCTCGCGAGCAGCTCGCTTCCCGTCTCCTCGCGGTGGAGGCGCGCGTCGACGTTTCGCGGCTTCGCAGCGGCACCATCAAGCACGATGACTGGAACAAGCTGACCGACGCGGCGGCGCGGGTCGGTCGCCTGCCGATCTGGCTGGACGATACGCCGGCGCTCGGCTTGCTCGATCTGCGCGCGAAGATCCGCCGGCTGAAGGCCGAGATAGGCCGCAAGATCACCGACGGCCCCGACGCGCAGGACCTCGGACTGGTCATCGTCGACTACCTGCAGCTCATGCAGGGCCGGAAGGACGCGGCGAGCCGCGAGCAGGAGATCAGCGAGCTGTCGCGAGGCCTGAAGCAGCTGGCGAAGGAGATGGGCGTGCCGGTCATGGCGCTTAGCCAGCTGAACCGCTCGGTGGAAACGCGGACCACGAAGGACAAGCGGCCCCAGCTGAGCGATCTGCGCGAGTCGGGCGCCATCGAGCAGGACGCCGACACCATCATGTTCATCTATCGCGACGAGTACTACTTCCAGGAGAGCCCCGATCGCGGCGTCGCGGAGATCATCATCGCGAAGCAGAGGAACGGGCCTACCGGGACGATAAAGGTGCGCTTCACGCCGGAGTACACACGCTTCGACAACCTCGCGTCCGAGGACTACGAGTTCGACGAGTTCGACGAATTCGCGGAAGTCGGTTCGTAGCTCTCGGCCAGGGTAGAGAGGGTCCGGGCCACGAGAGTCATGAGCTGTGCCACGCCCTCGTGCGTGGCGGCGCTGATCAGGTGTACGTCGACGCCCTCGGCGACGAGCGCGTCCCGGAGCTCCGGATATGCCTCGCGCACGTCCGGCAGATCCGCCTTCGTCATGGCGACGATCTCCTTGCGCTCGAGAAGCTCCGGGCTGTAACGCTCGAGCTCGCGGCGGATCACGCGGTAGTCACCGAGTGGTGTCCGCTCCGGGTCGTCGTGCACGGTGACGAGGTGAAGGAGCACCCGCGTGCGCTCGACGTGGCGCAGGAAGCGATGCCCGAGGCCCACGCCCTCGCTCGCGCCTTCCACCAGCCCCGGTAGATCGGCCATGACGAAGGTCCGCCCGTGCTCGCCCACGTCGGGGACCTTCACCACGCCGAGGTGCGGCTCGAGCGTCGTGAACGGGTACTCGGCGATCTTGGGATGCGCGAGGCTCACTGCGCTGATGAGCGTGCTCTTGCCGACGTTGGGGAACCCGAGCAGGCCGACGTCGGCCATCACCTTGAGCTCGAGCCGGAGGTGTCGTCGCACGCCAGGGATGCCGGGGAGCGCGCGCTTCGGCGCGCGGTCGATGGACGTCGCGAAATGCTTGTTGCCGAGGCCGCCCTTGCCGCCCTCCGCGACGACGATGCGCTCGTGGTGCCCCGTGATCTCGAAGAGGCGCGTGCCCGTCTCCGCGTCGAAGGCGACGGTCCCGAGGGGCACGCGGACGACGGCGTCCTCGCCGCCCTTGCCGTAGCAATCCTTGCCCCGCCCGTCCTCGCCGCGCTGGGCGCGCACGGTCTTCTGGTGGGTGATGTCGTGGAGCGTGCCGAGGCCCTCGTCGCCCTCCATGACGACGTCACCGCCGCTGCCTCCGTCGCCGCCGGCAGGGCCGCCGAAGGGAACGGACTTTTCCCGGCGGAAGGCGACCGCGCCGTTTCCACCGTCGCCCGCCTCCACGGTCAGCAGGCATTCGTCGACGAAGTGCATGGGCCTCCTCTAGATGACGAGTCGGGGGCCGGCAACACGCGAGTCGACGAAAGCAAGGAGATCCCCCTGTCGAGCGTGTTGACGCGGAGGGTCCACCTCTAG
>CAYUAW010000011.1:5323-25511 GCA_964442485.1 uncultured Polyangiaceae bacterium | reverse complement strand
GCGATGCCTGAGTCGCGTTCTTCCCCCCCGGATGGGCCGCCGCGTACGGTCCGGCCGCCGACGGATCGCATCGCGGTGGTCGTCAACGGCAACGCTCGGAGCGTGACCAGCGAGGTTATCTCGACGCTCGACCAGATCCTGCTGGGGGGTGATCTGTTCGTCTCCAGGCGCCTGGAGGAGGGGCCCGAGCTCGCCCGGACCATCATCAACCGCGGATACGGGACGGTCCTCACCGGCGGCGGCGACGGCACGTTCACTGCCGTCCTGACCGACGTCGTGCGCGAGGCGCGCCGCCAGGGCAAGCCGCTTCCCCGCTTCGGCTTCCTCAAGCTCGGCACCGGCAACGCCCTCGCGTGGGTGGTGGGCGCGAGCGGCGCGAAGAAGCGCGGGCTCGCCGCCGACATCCAGCGTCTGCGGGAGGACGCCGGCAGCCGGCCGGTGCGCTTCATCGAGGTGGAGGACCTGATGGCGCCGTTCGCCGGCTTCGGCGTCGATGCGGTCGTGCTCCAGGACTACGAGATCGTGAAGAAGCGACTCATGAAGACGGTCCTCCGGCGGGTCGCACCTGGAGCGCTCAGCTACGCCGTGTCGTCGGTGACTCGCTCCGTCCCGAGCTACTTCTTTCGTCAGATGCCGCACTGTCGCATCACGAACGACGGCGGCGACGCCTTCCGCCTCGGCCCGAAGGGCGCCATCGTCGGTTTGCCCATCCCGAAGGGGCAGACCATCTACGAGGGTCCGGCGCGCATCGCCGCCATCTCCACGATCCCGTACTACGGCTTCGGGCTACGCGCGTTCCCCTACGCCGAGGAACGTCCCGATCGGATGAACCTCCGCATCTCGACCATCACGCCGATCCCGTTCGTGCGAAATTTCGCCGCGATCTGGCGCGGCGAATACGAGAGCGCCGCGTACCTCTCCGACTACCTGGTGGAAGCGGTGACGTTCGAGCTCGATCCCCCGACACCGTTCCAGATCGGCGGCGATCCGCGCGGGGAACGGACGCGCGTGCAGGCCGTGCTGTCGCCCACCACGATCCGCCTCGTGGATTTCTACGCCCCTCCGAGCGCGGCGTGATGACGCGCTTTCGCGGGGCGCTGTTGCTCCTCCTTCCCGCCGTCGCGCAGGCGGCGTCGAACGACGGTGCCCGTGCGTCTTTCGACGCCACCGCGTCGTGCGAGCGCAAGGCCACGAAGGGTCGCGTCATCTGTGACGTGGAGCTCGAGGCCGCGGCGGGGCGCATCGCGTGGGCGGATGTCGTGGTGACGGAGGCGCCCGCGTTCGCGCCGCCGCTGCGCTCGCGGGTGGGCATCGCCGACGCGCGCTCGCGCACGGAGCGGCGCGTGCGGCTCCCCGTCGCGCTGCTAGCCACGTCGCTCGGCCGGGGCACGGTGAAGATGCGGGCGCGCGCGGTCGTGTGCCTCGCCAGCACCGTGGGCGCCGAGACGTGTCGTCCGGTGACGAAGGACGTCGCAGCGGAGATCGTCGTCGGGACCGACGTCGAGCATTGAGTGGTTAACGAAGTAGAAGGGCGCCGTGTCGATTCGACCCGTCGAGCGACCGCCATAACTTTGCCCGGCCTCGTGGCATCGACCTATTGGGCAAGTATGAACCTTCCCGGTCGGCTCGGGCCGACGACGCTCGGCGACGTGCTCGGTGCCCTGCACCGGGAGCGAGCGACGGGCGTCCTCGAGCTCACGGAGCAGCACGGCCCGCAGGCGGGACGCTTGCATCGCATCCATCTCGAAGGCGGCCTCGTCGGTCTGGTCGAGTCGGGCATCTCGCAGGTGCGATTCGGCGAGGTGCTCCGCGAGATCGGGCTCGTGGACGACGCGGTGCTCCGCCGCCTCTCGGAGCGACTCGCCGTCAATCCGCCGAAGCTCGTGGGGCAGGTGCTCCTCGACATGGGCGTCATCGGCACGCGCGAGGTCGTGATGGCGCTACGCGTCCAGCGACGCTACCGCCTCGAGCGACTCTTCCGGCTCGACGGCGCGCGGCTCGCGTTTCGAGTCGCGCGGGGCGCGGCGGGGAACGGCTTGCCGCCCCTCGAACCGACGCAGTTCCTGCACGGTCGCACACGCGCGCGCGCCGTCGGCGAGCGCGCTTCCGTGCGGCGTGATCCGGTGCGAACCCGCGCGCTCTCCACGCTCGGGCTCGCCGACGGCGCTGCGCCTGACGAGGTCCGTCGCGCTTTCCGCAAGCTCGCCGCCACGCTGCACCCCGATCGCTTCCCCTCCGCGGGAGAGACCGAACGCGCCGACATGATGCGCCGCTTCGCGGAAGTCAGCGCCGCCTACCACGTGCTCGTCGCCTGAGGAAACGGCGTGGCGCTCGTGGGACCGGGCTTTATTGATAGGGATCTCTCGGTGGGCCCATTGCGGTGCGGGGAGCCCGCTGGGCGAGAAGAGCAGGGGTGAGCTCGGAAAGGCTCGAAATCACGATGCCGGGCGCGGCCTTGCGCAAGGCGTCCCGCGTACCGAATCCGCCGAGTACCGCGACGGTGAACGCGCCCGCCGCGCGCCCGCATGCGATGTCCTGGGCACCGTCGCCGACCATCGCGAGGGCGACTGGAGGCAGGGCGAGCAGCTCGGCGACGCGGAGGAGCGGTTCCGGATGCGGCTTGGACCTAAGCGTATCGCCGCCCCCGACCACCGCCTGGAAGCGCTGAGCGAGACCGAGCTCCTCGAGCACGCGATCGGCGATCCGCCGGGGCTTGTTGGTGCAGACGGCGAGCGGCCACCGGCCGAACGCGTCGAGCATCGTCAGCGCGCCCGGCATCGGCACGGTGTTCGGTGCGGGGTGCGCCTCGTAGTAAGAGAGGTACGTCGCGAGGACGGGCTCGACGCGTTCGTCGCCGGCGTCCACGCCGAGGGCGCGAGCGACGAGCAGGCGCGCCCCGTCGCCGACGAACCCCGCGATCACGTCCTCGGGGGGCGGCGACACACCGTGTCGCGACAGCGCGACCTCGACGGCTCCGACGATGTCGCGGCGCGAGTCGACGAGGGTGCCGTCGAGATCGAACACCACGCCGGCGATGCCGGAGACGCCGAGCGGCTCAGTCACCGTCGGTTCGATGCACGGCGTGCCCGACGAAGAACGGCCCCATCTGGACGATGAACTCCGACGTCTGCCGCGTCTTTCGCATGGCCTGCACGACGTGCGAGAGTGGGTGGAGCTCCTTGCCGATGAGCCCGATGACGAACTCGTTGTCGTTCGCGTCGAGGCCGTGACACGCGAGGCGAATGTCGTGCGCGAGATCCGCGGCGCCGTATGCTTTTCCGATCTCCGCGTGCTCGCGCATGATGCCGCCCTTCTCGCGCGGCTCGAGCCGCTCGAAGGCGCCGCTCCGGCGGAGCGGGTACCACACTGCCCACGGCCACGCCTCGTTCAACGCTGTCTCGCGGGGCCGTCGGAGGAGCCAGTACTCCAGATCCGATTCGTAACCCGAGGAGTAAGTCCGCCCGAGCATGGTGAGCGCGGGCCGCAGGCGGAACGCTGCGCTGCCCACCTCTTCAAGCGCGGGGCGTACGCGCGTGACGAAGGTCGCGGGATCCTCGCTGAAGGTGAGGAGACCGAAGCCCGCCGGATGGTTCGCGTCCGCGTAGAGCACGGAGGCGACCTTGCGCCTGCCGAGAGCCTCGCCGACGGAGCCGATGACCTTCGGCGTCGCGTGGCCGGGTGCGGCTTCGAACGCCAGAAGCTGCATGAACAGCCGGCGGTTCATCGCCTGCGGTGTGCCGTCGCGCGGCGCGCCGTGTTCGGAAACGTCGACGTCGACCGCGGATGCCGGGTGTCCTGGGGCGCCGCTCATGAACAGGAGATACAACGGTTTCGGGGCGAGAGCGAGGCCACGAGGGGCTTTCCCGGAAGCTCTCCGGTGCTAGGCTCGGCCGCTCGCCCGCGCCATGCCGATTTCCACGCCTCCCCCCGTCGATCCCGCGTCCGCAGCGGCTCCCGCACGCATTCGCGGCAACGGCGCGCTGGCTCACCCGCTGCCGGCCGGCATGCGCGATCTGCTCCCTGTCGAAGCGTCGCGGCAGCTCGCCCTGAGTCGCGCGGTGCTCGAGAGCTTCGAGCGCTTCGGGTACGAGCCCGTCAGCGTTCCCCCTTTCGAGTACGCCGAGGTGCTGGAGCACGACATCGGCCCGCTCGACGCGGGCCAGGTCCTGCGCTTCGTGGAGCCGGAGACGGGCGAGGTCGTTGCACTCCGTCCGGACATGACGCCGCAGATCGCGCGGCTCGTCGCGACGAGGCTCGCGGATTCGCCGCCCCCCGTGAGGCTCTGTTACGAGGGCGCGGTCGTCCGGCGGCGCGTGGAACGCGCGCGGCGCGAGCGGCAGATTCACCAGGCCGGCTTCGAGCTGGTGGGCAAGGGCGGCACCGCTGGAGATCTCGAGGTGCTGAGCGTCGCGGCGTCCGCCGTGCGTGCAACGGGGCTTGCCGCGTTCACGCTCGACATTGGGCACGCGATGGTCGCCGGCTCCCTCATCAGAACCGCGAACCCAGAAGGCCGTGGACGAATCGTCGAAGCGCTCGCCACGAAGGACGAGGAAGAGACGCGCCGCCGCGCGGAGCGAGCCGGCATCCGCGGGCGCGAGCTCGACGCGCTCGTGGCGCTCCCGGGGCTCTACGGCGGTCACGAGGTCTGGGAGCGCGCCGATCGCGTGCTCGCCGGCACCTCGGCCGAAGCGCCCGCGCGCGAGCTCAGGACACTTTACGACGCAGCGCTCGCGGCCGGGCTCTGGCCGAACGTCGTCGTCGATCTCGGGGAGACGTGGAACTTCGCTTACTACACCGGGATGCTCTTCCAGGTGCTCGCCGACGGTCCGGGGGAGGCGGTGGGGTCTGGCGGTCGCTATGACAGCCTCTTCGATCGATTCGGCGGAGCCCGCCCCGCCGCAGGCTTCGCGATCGATCTAGGCAATCTCACCTGGGCGCTCGACCGAGCCGGTCAGGCCGGCGCGACGCGTGCGAAGATCCTCGTCGCATCTGCGCCCGGCGAGGAAGCGTTCGGGGAGGCCGTGCTCTCCGAGCTCCGGCGGCGCGGCGTCCGGTGTGCGGCCGGTGACATCGTGATGGGTGTTCGCTACGCGAGCGCCTGGCGCTACTCGCACTATGTGGAGGCGTCCGCGGGCGGCTCCTCGCTCCTCTCGCTCGAGACAGGGACCACACACCCCATGAATGACTCTTCTCCGCGCGAGGTGGCAGAAGCCGCGCTCGCGCTCACCGGACGACCAAAGGCCATGAACAGCGAGGGCACGTAGGAATGCCGTGCGTGGTAGTGATCGGCGCCCAGTGGGGCGACGAGGGCAAAGGCAAGATCGTCGATTTCTACACCGATAGCGCCGACATGGTCGTGCGCTGGGGCGGCGGTCCCAACGCCGGACACACCCTGGTCGTCGGTGAGGAGAAGGTGGTCGTGAGGCTCCTGCCGAGCGGCATCCTGCGCGAGAACACGCGATGCGTGATCGGGCAGGGCATGGTGCTCGATCTGCCGGTGCTCTTCGGGGAGATCGAGGGCCTCGAGAAGCGCGGCCGGCGCGGCATCGCAGAGCGCCTCGTCGTGAGCAACCGCGCGCACCTGGTGCTGCCATATCACGTCCTCGTGGACGGCCTCCGCGAGGAGAAGCAGGGCATCGGAACGACGAAGAAGGGCATCGGGCCCGCGTACGAAGACAAGATGCGCCGCACCGGCATCCGTACGGGGGACCTCGTGGACTTCGCGGGCGTCGCGCAGAAGGTCGAGGCGGCTCTCGAGCAGTGGGCTCCCGTCATCGAACGCTTCGGGGAGAAGGTGCCGTCGGTCGACTCCGTGCTCGGGCCGCTCGAGCCCTTCGCCCGCCGGCTCGCGCCGATGCTCGCCGATACCTCGCTTCTCGTGAACCAGGCCATCGTGCGCAAGGAGGCGATCCTGATGGAGGGCGCGCAGGGCACGCTCCTCGACATCGATCACGGCACGTACCCCTACGTCACGTCGAGCTCGCCCGTCTCCGGCGGCGCCGCGGTCGGTGTGGGCATCGGCCCGAACCGCATCGACAGCGTGGTCGGCATCGTGAAGGCGTACACGACACGCGTCGGCGGCGGCCCCTTCCCGACGGAGCTCGACGACTCCGACGGTATTCACCTCCGCGAAGCGGGCGCGGAGTTCGGCTCCGTCACCGGCAGGCCGCGCCGGACGGGCTGGCTGGATCTACCGGCGCTCCGCTACGCCGCACGCGTGAACGGCCTCGACGGCCTGGCCGTCACGAAGCTCGACGTGCTCACCGGTCTTCGCCGTCTGAAGGTCTGCGTCGCGTACGACACCCCGAGTGGTCGCACGGACGATCTCCCGATCGACCATCTCCACGTTCCCGGGCGCGTGACGCCCGTGTACGAGGAGCTCGACGGCTGGACGGAGACGCTCGGCACCGTGGAGTCGCTCGACGCGCTGCCGGCTGCGGCGCAGAGATACGTCGATTTCCTCCAGAAGGGCGCCGGCGTTCCGCTGTACCTGGTCAGCGTCGGTCCACGTCGGAAGGAGACCATCGTCCTTCATCACCCCTTCGCGGGGCGCACGGCCTGAGCGCCGCGGGGTTCGAGCCCATGGCAGGAGCCGCTCGACCCTTTCTCGGAAACCGGATCGTGCGAGCGACGCTCGCCGTGTCGCTCGTCGCGGCCCCGTGCGCGAACGCGGCCGCTGCGGACGAACGTGGGGTCGACCTCGCCGCGGTGGCGCGGGCCGGCGCCCGTCCGAAGGAGTGCGGTGGCGGCGCACGCGCTCACGGCAGCCGCTGGGAGCGCGCGAAATCACCGGGCCTCGAGCGCTACTGCGACGTCCTGGCGCGTGGATACGGAAAGCTCGCGGCAGCGCCCGACGAGGCGCTCGCGGCCTCGGCCGAGGCCGCCCGGCTCATGCCGTCGGCGGCTCCACCGCTGGTGCTCGCCGCACGCGCGAAGGTCGCCCTCGGGTCGTACGTGGAGAGCTTCGCCCTCTTCGAACGCGCGGTTGCGGTGTCGCGCGCGAGCGTCGACGCACCGGGGGCGCTGCACGATCTCGCCATCTCTGCGCAGAAGACGGGGCATGCGCGCGAGGCGCTCGACGCTTACCGGGCGCTCGCGCCGCGGGCGGAAATCTTCGACGATACGGACGAAGCGCTGCGGGTATTCATCGAGGGCGCGTTCGTCGCAATGAGCGCGGGGCCGGAGCGCCTGACGGAGGCAGTCGGCTATCTGAACGAGGCACGGCGGATGGCGAAGCTCCCGGAGCTCGAGACCTATCTCCTCGGCGCGCTCGCGCTGGCGCTCGACCGTCAGGGCAGGCACAACGAATCGGTGGGGATTGCCGCCGAGGCGGCAGGACCCTGGCAGCTCGAAGAAGAGCGCGCTCGAGCCGCGCAGCTCGGACGGCGCAGGCCCGTCCTGCCGGACGGTGAACTCGACGCGATGATCGCCATCCTGGCCGAGCGTCGAGATCGCGACCTCGCGCTCGAGCGCTGGCAAGCGTACCTGGACTCCCCTGCAGGGAAAGCCGGTCCTTTCGCGGCGCATGCCCGCGCGCGGCGCGACGCGCTGAAGAAGAGGACACGCTGATGTCGCGCGCACGAGCGATCCTCGTTGCGGTGCTTCTCTTCGCGACGCCGGCCCCGGCGGCACCGTCCTTGTGGGACGCGGTGCGCGATCCGGGCGTCGTCAGGAACGAGCAGGCACTCACGCGAGCGCTCCGCGCGCGTGAACCGCGCGAGCTCTCGCCGGAGGCTCTCGCGGGGCTTCCCGTCTTCGAAAAATCCCTGGCGCTCCGGGCGGCCGCCATCCTGATGGAGGCGGGGGGTGAAGCGCTGGACGACCCGGAGGTGTGGTTCTTTCTGGGCGACGCGCTCATCGTCGAGGACCACGGTCAGGACGATGAGGGGGCGCGCATCCTCCGGCGAGCGCTCGCGGCCGCTCCGGACTCACCGGAGGCCGCGCACGCGTGGTTCCAGGTAGGCATCGCCTCGAACCGCCTGCATCGCTTCGAGGACGAGCGCGCGGCGTACACCGAAGCCCTGCGCGTGCAGTGGGATCGCAACCTGCGCGCGGGCATCTACATGAACCGCGGCGAGGCCGGGATGTCCCTCGGGTTCCTCGCAGACGCCCGCGCCGACTACGAGGCCGCGCTCGCCATCACTGACGACTCGGAGATCCACGCGCTCGCCGCGTGGGGGCTCGCCGTGGCCCTCGCGCGCGACGAGGATCTCCCGGATGCTCTGCGCCGCGCGTGGGAAGCGAGCAATTTTCGGTTTCGCGACGTCCAGGGCAACGTCGTGAGCGCGCTCGAGCTGCCGAGCGTCTTCTACACTCCCGACTACGAGATCCACTTCTACCGCGCGCTCGGCGCGATGGCGGCTTCCGAGCACGCCGACAAGGCCGAGGAGCGCAAGACGGAGCTCGAATGGGCGATCGCGGAGTGGCAGCGCTATCTCGCCGAGGCACGTCCCGCGGGCGATCGCTGGACGTCGAACGTCGAGTTCCACCTGACCTGGTGCAAGCGCCGCCTGGGAAAACGCTGAAATCGGTCGTCAAACCACGTCCGCTCAACCTCAGCAGAACATGAGCCCGCGGGCAGGGCCCCGCGGGCCGCCAAGACATCCCGGTCTTGGCAGACCAGATCACGATCCACCATTGAAAGGAGAGTGAGACTACCGGCGAGACCGGCGCGGACTGCTTTCAGAACGAGAATGTCGCGCGAGGTCTCACGGTGGAGCGGTGGAGATCCAAACCTTCTAAGCCGCCTGGCGCGACTCGGGCGGCTTGACCGGGCCAGCGAGCAGAATACGGCTCACGCTCTCCGCGTCTTCCACCGACTCGAGCACCGGGCGTAGCTGCGGTCCGACTTCCTGCTCGCCGAAGGCGCCCCCGATCGCGAGAGCACGCGCGCGTGGTCCGTCGAGCACCAGGAACACGTCGGTCATGCCGCTCGCGCCGGGTGTCGGGATGACGTCGACGATGCGCTCGCGGTCGAGGTGCAGCTCCTCCCGACCGCGCTGGATGAGGACGCGGCGGTCCGTGATGAGATACCGCGTGCGATCGAGCATACGGAGCGGCTGTACCAGCCCCTCCACCGCCAGATAGACGGCGGCGCCGAGCACGAGAAGGAGCGAGATGCCCTCGCCGACCAGCAACGCCGCGAACGGCGCTTGCCGCAGACCCGCCGCGAACAGCGCCTTCGCGTTCGGGACGGAGCGGACGAGCATCGCGCCGAAGGTGTAGAAGAGCACCGCCGACAGCGCGAGCAGGCTGAGCTCGCGCCGGCTGCGCGGCATCCGGGTGTGCGAGGTTCGACGGGGCTGCGCAGACCACACGACGCGCTCGCCGTCGTCGAGACGCTGCGTCAGGGGCCGGTCTCCGGCGTGATGATCGATGGATGTCTCCGCACCACGGATGATCGCCCACACGCGATCGGGGGCGACCACGCCGCGTAGCTGAAGGAGCAGTCGCCGCCGGAGCGCGCCGATGGGCACCGCGCGCACGAGATCCATGTCGCCCACGCCCGGGTTCGAGCCGCTCCAGCGGATGCGCGCGAAGCTGATCGCTCGTCGCTCGATCGAACGACGGAACGGGCCGCGCTGCATGACGACGTGTCGCTCGGTGACGATGTACTCGACCTTCTCGAGCCAGATCTTCGGCGCCTGGATCGCCATCACGCCGAGCACGGTGGCCCAGGCGGCGAAGACGAAGGATTCAGTCGGCGTCACGTGCAGCGCGAGCGAGATGACCACGCTGAAGCAAAGCGAGACCGCTGCGAGCGAGAAGAGCAGGAAGGCTACGACGCGGAGTGCCGGAGGCGCCTCGAGCACCTTGGGGGTGCCGCGCCAGACAATTCGTTCTCCTAGGACCGCGTCACGACTCATCGTGATGTAACTAGAGTTTCGGCCACTTCTACGATTCGTAAAGGGGGTCTTTCATTTTCCGTTCGTGCTGAAACGGATCGGGCCCATTTCGTCATCGTGCCGGCGCGACGAAGACGACCTCGACGCGCTCGTTTCTCTTCGCGTCGCGGCCGGGAATGGCGATGGGGAGGGCGTCGCCGACGGCTTTCGCCTCGACGCGAGAGGCACCTGACTCGCGCAGTGCCTGCGCAGCGGTCGACGCGCGCTCGGCGTCGGCGGGAGCGGCTCGCCCGCGCGCCCCGTGCAGAACGACCAGGACGGGGAACGACGGGTGGGCCTTCGCCACCTGACCGAGCGCCACGAGCCGCTCCCGCGCGGAGGCCGCGAGCGCGGGTCCGTCGAACGCATTTCTGACCACCACGGAAACGCCTCGGTCGTCCCGGCTCGGTTCGAGCGACGCCTTCCCGAGCTCCTCGAGGAGCGCGTCGGCGGCTCCGGCCTCGGGAGCGGCCTGAGACGTGGGGCGCCGCGCCTCGGTCAGGGCGGCTAGACAGGTAGAGCGCAACCGCACGGCAGCGTCGATGCCCGGGTGCGCGGGATGACGATCGAGGTCCTCGTCGAGCGTATCGAGGGCCTTGAAGGCATCGGCCGGTCCGGCGATCTGCGGTGAGAGCATCTGAGCGGCGACGCAGAGCAGTCGCGCCTCCGCGGACAGCGCACGCGCCGCGGAGAGGCGCGCGGTCTCGCGACCCGCCGAAGACGGCTCGCTCGGCGCGAGCGGTACCGCGTCGCGGGCAACTCGCAAACGTGTCTCGACGTCGTCGGCCTCGGCTGCGACCCGGCGCTGCTCCTCGTCGATGGTCGCGAAGTCGCGCTGCTCGCGTGCAAGCTTCTGGGTGGCGGCCTCCAGGCGTTGCTCGGCGCGCGCGAGGCGGGCGAGCGCGTCTGCGTGCGCATACGCCGCAAGAGCCTGCTCGCCGAGGAGCTCGGCACCGGCCCGGTCGCCCTTGCCGTAGGTCGACTCGGCGTCCTTGCGGAGCCGTTCTGCGACGAGATACGCCTGCGGTGCGAGCACGGCGGCCTGCTTCACGGCGGCCGCTTCGCGGGTCCGGTCCACCTCGGAGAGGACGTTCGGGCGTGGCAAGGACGAGCAGCCCGCCGTGAGGACGAGCGCGCACAGGAAACGCCGCATCAGGGATCGCGCTCCGGACCAGCAGCCTTGACCGCCGCTGGCTTTCCGCCGTGGCCCTTCACCGGGACAGGCGGCGCCGCCGGTGGCTCGCGTTCGAGCTGCTCGAGGGCCTCCTTCGCGCGTCCTCGCCGCGCCGCCGTCTCTTCGAGCAGCGCGCGGCCGCGGACGGTCTTCGTGTCGAGCTCCTCGAGCGTCTTCTCCGCGAGGCGAGCTTTTTCCTCCAGCGCGGAAGCCCGGACCAGATCGAGCGCGACGCGGGTCCACTCGTGCGCGAGCGCCCGCGCGAGCTGCGCATGGGCGGTATCGCCGGCCCGGTCCATCGACAGGGCCCGCTTGAGCGCGTCCTGTGCCCGGAGCAGGGGCCCGCGAATCAATGCGGCGTGGGTGGTGTCGCGCGACAGCTCCGCCACCGCGCTCTCGTCATCCGACGCAGCCGCGCGAACGACCCCCGAGAAGCCGGCCGAGCACAGCACGAGGGCCGTGGCAAAGAAATCTACGCGCCGCGAACAGAGCACGCCCGGGAAGAAGCCACGATACACAGGCGCGGTCAAGCCTCGGCAGATCGTGATCTGTTCCTCCTGAGCTGCACAGGTCGAGGCAGGCACGCGCGAATGCCGCTGCCGAGGGACGCGGTTCCGCGGTATATCGTGGGCATCCGGAGAGGCGGCAGGTGAGCACGAATCGGGCGAGCTGGGACGAATACTTCATGGCGATCGCGCGCCAGGTCGCGACGCGCTCGACCTGCGATCGCAAGCACGTCGGCGCCGTGATCGTGCGCGACCGCATGATCCTCACCACCGGCTACAACGGTTCGATCCGTGGGCTGCCGCACTGTGACGACGTCGGTCATCTCATGGAGGAGGGGCACTGCGTTCGAACGACCCACGCGGAGGCGAACGCGCTCGTGCAGGCTGCACGCAACGGCGTCAGCGTCGACGGCGCGGGCATCTACGTGACGGCCTCTCCGTGCTTCGGGTGCTTCAAGCTGATCGCCAATGCTGGGCTCTCGCGCATCGTGTTCGGCGAGTTCTACCGGGACGAGCGCATCTTCGACTTCTCCCGGCAGCTGGGGCTCGAGCTCGTCCATCTGCCGGATGCGGGGGCCGCTCCGTGAGCGCGCTCCGGGTCGCGGTCGTCGCGGGCGGCGCGTCGAGCGAGGCGGGAGTGAGCCGCGCGTCGGCGGCCGGCGTCATGCGCGCGCTGCAGGACGCGGGTCACGAGCCGACGCTGCTCGAGCTCGACGCAGCGCTCGCCGGCAAGCTCCTGGCAGGGGCTTTCGAGGTCGTCTTCCCCGCCGTGCACGGGCGCTTCGGCGAGGACGGATGTCTCCAGGGCCTGCTCGAGATCCTCGGCGTGCCGTATGTCGGGTCCGGCGTGCTCGCAAGCTCGCTCGCAATGAGCAAGCCGCACGCGAAGGCGCAGCTCCGGCCCCTGGGCTTCCCGCTCGCCGCCGAGGTGCTCGTGACGGCAGGTGTCGACCTGGCGGAAGCTGCCAGAGCCATCCGCGGTAAGCTCGGCGCCGCAGTCGTGGTGAAGCCCTACGCCGGGGGCTCCGCCATCGGCGTCGAGCCGATCGCGGCGAGCGCGCCGGACGCGGAGCTCGCCGCGGCCCTCGGGCGCGCGCTCGAGCTCGACCCCGGGGTGCTCGTCGAGGAGAGGAAGGCCGGCAAGGAGGTCACCTGCGGCGTCCTGGAGGACGAGCACGGTGTGGCGCGCGCGCTGCCGCCGACCCTCATCCTGCCGAAGGCCGCCGGCTTCTACGATTTTCGCTCGAAATACGCGCCGTCGGGCAGCGTGCACCAGTGCCCGCCGCCATTTCCGAAGCCGCTCCTCGAGCGAATCTCGGAGCTCGCAGTCAATGCGCACAGGGCCCTCGGCTGCCGCGATCTGTCGCGAGTCGACTTCGTCGTCGACGACGAGCGAGGCGAGCTCACCGTGCTCGAGCTGAACACGCTCCCCGGAATGACCGCGACCAGCCTCTTCCCCGAGGCTGCCGCCGTCGCTGGAATGGCGTTCCCGGCGCTCTGCGATCACCTGGTGCGGCGCGCGCTCGCGCACCCGCGGCTACCGGCTGCCGTCGGCCTTCCGATGCCAACCTAGCACTACTGCTAGAGTGTCAACGCGAGCGTGGGCTGGTCATTTAGCGCTGCCCGCGCTGTTCGAGACGCTGCGGGCGCGGTCGCGGAGCCGGCCGAGCAACGCGTCGCGATTCGGCGGGGCCGACACGGCCTTCGCGCCGCGTCGCATGCCGGCGCGCGGCTTCGGCGGTGGCTGAAACGACGACGGCGGACGCGCGGGTGCGACGGAAACCGCCAGTAGATCCGGCCCGACGGAGACGGTAGCGGGGGGGCTACTGAAGACGACCGGCGGGCTCGGCAGCGTCGCCAGCGTCGCCAGCGTCGGCGCGGCGACTGCCGCGACGGAAGCGACGCTCGGCGCGACCGGCAGAAGGGCCGCGCCGCTCTCCGCGATTGGGACCTCCGCTCCGGGGGGCGCGACGTTGCTCGCTGCGGGGGCATCACCTGCTCGGGCCGCGGAGGGTCCTTCCGCGGGTGCGGCGGGGCCGTCGCCGCCGTCTGCCGCGGTGGCTTCGAGCTGCGCCTGATACGCGCGGCGTCGGACCTCCAGCGAGCGACGGAGCACCGCCTTCGCCTCCGCGTCGAGCTGGCGGAAGCGCACCTTGAGCCCACCCGGGAAATCGTCCGACGGCGCGGTGTACTCGACGACGCGTCCCTCGCCGGTGACGACGGGCGTGCCGTCGTCGAGCTCGATGGTGAAGCGAACGGCGACGCCGAGCTCGAGGCTCGGCATTCCGATGAGGAACATCTCCTTGCGTTCCACCGTCCAGAAGTCACCGTCGAGGTATTCCTCGAGCGTGGAGTACGGTCGCTGGATGTGCAGATCGGGTAGCTGTTCCATGTGCTGACTCGCGAGCTCGAGAAGGTTCAACCTCGAACTATAGCGAAGCGGCTACAAATGTCTCCCACCCGCACATGCGGTTCGTATCGGGCCATCGTCCTTCGTCCATCGTCACTTCATCCGCAGAACCGCTCCTCGACCCACATGAGGCCACGCTATCTTACTTCGGCGGGCAACGTAGTTCATCTCGGCGCACCGCCGTGGTAGCGGCTTCTGCGTGGCCATGGGCAGGAAGGTGTTGATCGTCGGTTCCGGCGGCCGCGAGCACGCCCTCGCAGCGCGACTCCTCGCGTCACCTTCGGTGCGCGAGGTGATCGTGGCGCCGGGCAACGCTGGTATCGAGTGGACCGCCGGGCGGAGCGGCAAGCCGCTGCGCAACGCCGATGGCTCGCCGTTCGACGTCGCATGTGCGGAGCAGCCGGAGCTCGTCGTCATCGGTCCGGAGGCGCCCCTCGTCGACGGGCTCGCCGACCGGCTGCGCGCCGAGGGCATCGCGGTCTTCGGTCCGTCGCGCGCCGCCGCGCAGCTCGAAGGCTCGAAGGCGTTCATGAAGGATTTCGTTCAGCGAGCGGGAATTCGCACCGCTCGCTACGAGGTAGTCCGCGACGCCGGGGCCGCTGCGCGAGCGATCCGGAGCTTCGAAGCGCCCCCGGTCATCAAGGCCGACGGCCTCTGCGCCGGCAAGGGCGTCGTGGTCGCGGGCTCGCACGAGGACGCGCTCCGCGCCGCAACCTCGATGCTGAGCGGCGAAGCATTCGGCGACGCGGGCCGCACCATCGTCGTCGAGGAGCGCATCGAGGGCGCGGAGGCGAGCGTGCACGCCATCTCGGACGGCGCGCGCGTATTCCTTCTGCCGAGCGCCCAGGACCACAAGCGCATCGGCGACGGCGACACCGGCCCGAACACCGGCGGCATGGGCGCGTACGCCCCGGCGCCTCTCGTCACGCCCGCCATGACGGCGCTCATCGAGCGCGACGTCTTCGAGCGAACCGTGACTCGGATGGCGGAAGAAGGGACGCCGTTCGTCGGGGCGCTCTTCGCGGGCCTCATGGTCACGAAAGCGGGTGAGCCTTACCTGCTCGAGTTCAACGTGCGGTTCGGCGATCCCGAGACGCAGGTGCTCATGAGCGTCCTCGACGGCGACCTGGGCGACGCGCTCGACGGCGCAGCTCGCGGTCGTCTGGACCCGGGCAGCCTGCGCGTGTCGAAGCGACATGCGTTGTCGGTCGTTCTCGCGGCCGCCGGGTATCCGGGCACACCGAAGGCGGGCGACGTCATCACCGGTCTGGAAGCCGCTGCCGCGGTGGACGGGGTCGAAATTTACCACGCAGGTACCGGGCGGCGGGGCCCGGACGTCGTGACCGCCGGGGGCCGGGTGCTGGCCGTCACCGCGCAGGGGCCAACGCTGCGAGAGGCGTCGGAGCGCGCATACCGCGCCGTCCAGCACATCGCGTTTCCCGGCATGCAATTTCGGCGCGACATCGGCGCGCGCGCCCGCTGAGTCGCGTGCAGCCGGTGAAGACCGGGTTCGCCGTCAGGCGAGCCTGGGGGGCTCGTGTGTCCGGCGAGCCCCGTTTGTGATAGCCAACGCCCCCCATGGCAGAGATTGCTCCCCTCCGGCCCCTCAGGTACGCGCCCGCGGTCCTCGAGCGCGTCATCGCGCCGCCCTACGACGTCATCGACGCGGAGCTCCGTGCACGGCTCGCCGCGAGGCATCCGGAGAACGTCGTGCACATCGATCTTCCGGAGGGGGAGGGCGATGCGCGCTATGCACATGCTCGCGAGCTCTTCCTGTCGTGGCAAGCGAAGGGCGTGCTCGTGCGCGAGGAAGCCCCTGCCCTCTACCGCTACTCGCAGGACTTCGAGCCGCCCGGCGGCGGTGCGCGCATCACGCGCAATGGTTTCTTCGCGCTGGTGCGCGCGGTGCCGTACTCCGCGCGGCAGGTGCTGCCGCACGAGCGCACGCTCACCGGGCCGAAGCTCGATCGCATCGCGCTCTCCCGCGCCACGCGGGCGATGCTGTCGCCTCAGTTCATGCTGTACTCCGATCCAGAGCGAAGGCTCGACGCCGACCTCGATTCGGGACGCGAGTTCGCGCGCTTTCGCACCGACGACGGCATCGAGCATCGAATGGCGAAGATCGAAGACGCGGGTGCCATCGCGAGGATCACCCGTGCGATCGGCTCGAGCACGCTGCTCATCGCGGACGGTCATCATCGCTACGAGACGGCCGTCTCGCTCGCGAAGGAGTTCGACGACGAGGCCCGAGCCCAGGGGAGGACGCCTTCTCCGCGGGGCGAGCACCTCTACACCTTCGCTCTGCTCTCGAACGGTGACGACCCGGACCTGGTGGTGTTCGCAACGCACCGGCTGGTGCACTCCCTCCCGCGCTTCGACTTCGAAGCGCTGCTCTCCGCGTCACGTCCGCTGTTCGATGTGGAGCGGCTCCAGGGGGGCCTCGAAGGAGCGCGGAGCGCTCTCGCGCGCGCCGAGCGGCCCGCGCTCTGTGCGGTCGTCAAAGGGGGCGCGGCGGCGCTGCTCCTGCTGCGCCCGGACGCCGATCTGGCGGGCCACCCCGTCCTGGGCCAGCGGCCAGTAGTGCTCCGGACGGCGGCAGTGTCGCTGCTGCACGACGGAATCCTCGAGCACCTGCTCGGCATCACGAAGGAAGCCCAGGCAGCCAAGACGAATATCCGCTACTTGCAGGACCCGAGGCGGGCCGAAGCGGCGCTCGAGAGCGGCGAAGCGAACGTTTTATTCCTGATGAATCCGACCCCGGTCAAGACGGTGCGGAAGATCGCCGAAGCCGGCGAAGTCATGCCGCAAAAGTCGACCTTTTTCTATCCGAAGGTTCCGAGCGGGCTGCTGTTTCACACGCTCGACACGAGCCGCGAGGTGGGGTGACGCATCACCTCGGTATAGAGCTCTCGAGATAGGGCCGAACCGCCCTCTGCCATCCTTGACCCGCGCGGTCAGCGACGTTACGCGAACACTCCCGAAAACGTTAACCAAACTCCCGGAGACACATGGCCCGAGCAATGAATTTCAACGCAGGTCCCGCGGCGCTCCCCCTGGAGGCGCTCGAGCGCGCCCAGCGCGAGCTGCTCGACTTCGCGGGCACCGGAATGAGCATCATCGAGCACAGCCATCGAGGCAAGGCCTACGAGGGTGTGCACAACGAGGCTCTTTCGCTCGTCCGGGAGTTGCTCGCGGTCCCCGACACGCATCAGGTGCTCTTCCTGCAAGGCGGCGCGAGCCAGCAGTTCGCGGTGGTTCCGATGAACCTGCTCCCTGCCGGCAAGAGCGCCGACTACATCGTCACCGGGGCGTGGGGGAAGAAGGCGTACCAGGAAGCGAAGACGGTCGGTACCATTCGCTCGGCGTGGGACGCGGATCCCGAAGCGAAGCCCGCGCGCGTGCCGGCTCAGTCGGAGCTGAAGCTCGACCCGAACGCCGCCTACGTGCACCTGACCAGCAACGAGACCATCGGCGGCAATCAGTTCCACGCCTTCCCGGACACGGGGAAGGTCCCGCTCGTCGCCGACATGTCGAGCGACATCCTCTGGAAGCCCATCGACGTCTCGAAGTTCGCGCTCATCTACGCGGGAGCGCAGAAGAACATCGGCCCGAGCGGCGTTACCCTCGTCATCGTGCGCAAGGACCTCGTCGAGGGCGGCCGCACCGACGTCCCGAAGATCTTCCGCTATGCAACGCACGCCGCGGAAAATTCGCTCTACAACACGCCAGCGACGTTCGCGATCTACCTGGTTCGCAACGTCCTGGACATCGTGAAGAAGGGCGGCGGCCTCGAGGCGGTCGAGAAGCGAAATCGCGAGAAGGCGAAGCTCCTCTACGACGCCATCGACTCGCGGCCAGATTTCTACAAGTGCCCCGTCGAGAAGGGCGCGCGCTCGACGATGAACGTCGTGTTCACTCTCCCGAAGGAGGAGCTCGAGGCGGAGTTCCTGGCCGCTGCAAAGAAGCAGGGCATGGAGGGACTGAAGGGGCACCGCTCGGTCGGCGGCATCCGGGCTTCGATCTACAACGCGGTCA
Source organism: uncultured Polyangiaceae bacterium (assembly GCA_964442485.1). Taxonomy (GTDB): domain Bacteria; phylum Myxococcota_A; class Polyangia; order Polyangiales; family Polyangiaceae; genus DASZVB01. The sequence goes on along the minus strand of CAYUAW010000011.1, from coordinate 7,502 downwards.
CGCTGGAATGGGTCAAGGCGCTCGCCGACCTCATGACCAGCTTCCACAAGGGTGCATGATGGCCAAGGTTCTCGTCAGTGATTCGCTAAGCAAGGAAGGCCTCGAGCTGCTCAAGCACGCGAAGGGCATCGAGGTCGAATACAAGCCTGGCCTGAACGAGGAAGAGCTCGCGAAGGCGCTCTCCGGCGTAGAGGGGCTCGTCATCCGCAGCGGCTCGAAGGTGACTGCGAAGGTCATCGAGGCGGCCGACAAGCTGCGCGTCGTCGGGCGCGCCGGCATCGGCATCGACAACGTCGACGTCAAGGCAGCGTCGCGGCGCGGCATCATCGTGATGAACACGCCGACCGGCAACGCGGTCACGACCGCGGAGCACGCTCTCGGCCTCCTTTTCTCGATCGCCAGGAAGATCCCGCAGGCCTCCCAGTCCATGAAGGAAGGCAAGTGGGAGAAGAAGGCGTTCGAGGGGCGTGAGCTCGCCGGAAAGACGCTCGGGATCATCGGCCTGGGCAACATCGGCCGCATCGTCGCGGATCGCGCGCGCGGCCTGCGGATGGGGATCATCGGTTACGACCCGTTCATGACGGTGGAACGCGCCGCGGAGCTCGGCATCGAGCTCGTCAGCCTCGACGATCTCTTCCGTCGCTCCGATGCGATCACGATTCACACTCCGCTCACCGCGGAGACGAAGGGCATCGTCAACGACGGCTCCATCGCCAAGATGAAGAAGGGCGTCCTTCTCGTGAACGCCGCGCGCGGCGGCCTGTACGACGAGGCCGCGCTCATCCGCGGGCTCGATTCGGGTCAGATCGGCGGGGTCGGCCTGGATGTGTTCCCCGAGGAGCCGCCAGGTCTCACCGACATCGTCAAGCACCCGAAGGTCGTCGTGACGCCGCATCTCGGCGCCTCGACGGAAGAGGCACAGCTCCGCGTCGCCGTCGAGATCGCGCAGCAGGTCGTGTCGTACCTGCAGTCTGGGGAGATCACCAACTCCGTGAACGTCCCGTCCGTCGCGCGAGAGATGGCGCCGGTGCTCGAGCCGTACCTCGCGCTGACGCGGCGCCTCGGTCAGTTCCTGTCGCAGGCAGATGCGGTGCGTCCACGCACCATCGAGCTCGAGTGTGCGGGCGACGCCGCGGCGCTGCCGAGCGCGCCGCTCGTGAACTCGGCCCTCGCCGGGCTGCTGGGGGCGTTCTTCGACGTGCCCGTGAACGCCGTGAACGCACCGCTCCTCGCGAAAGACGGAGGTATCGAGGTGCGCGATCAGCGGACCAGCGAGGCAGGCGCGTTCGCGACGCTCGTCACGCTCACACTCGTCTCCGCTGACGGGAAGCGGGCTTCGGCCGCGGGGACGCTCGCTGCGGATCGAACGCCGCGGCTGGTTCGCTGGGGCAAGTTCGACATCGAGGCGCCGCTCGAGGGCTCGGTCCTCGTCGTGCGCAATCACGATCGCCCGGGCGTGATCGGCACCGTGGGCACGGTCCTCGGCTCGGCGGGGATCAACGTGTCGAGCGTCCAGATGGGGCTCGACAAATCGACGCGCGAGGCCACCGGGCTCTGGTCGCTCGACTCGGCGCTTCCGGGTCCCGCCCTCGAGCAGCTCCGCGGCACGAAGGACGTGACGCTCGCTCTCGTGCTGTCCCTCGGCTGAGGGCCCGTCGCGTCGCGGGTTCACGGTGCTGGCCCGGCTCAGAAGAGCCGGGCGGCGCGGCTCGCGACGTGCCGTCCCTCTGCGTTCTTGACGCTCGTCGAGCCGGCGACGAGTAGCGGCAGCGCCGCGAGCACCGCGGCGGCTCCGATGGAAAGGGTCACGATCCCCGCCGTTCGTTCCGCACTGTCCCCGCGGATCGAGCCCACGCCGAGAAACGTGACCCCCGCGAAGGTGACGGGCAGGCCGCCCGCGAGACCGATCAAGCCGAACTCACGTGCCTTCGCGGAACCGCCGGAGACACGGAGCCGTGCCGCGCCGGCGCCCGGCTCGATGCCGAACGTGTTCGAAGGAGTCATGCGACGCGCCGTCACGCGCATGTCGAGCCCTTCGACGACGACCGGGCGATCGCAGGGCGCCGCGCAGAGCCTTTGCCAGCGTTCCTCGTCGATGCGGTTCCTTCCTTCCAGCCAGGCTTCCGGATAGTCGGCGGCAAGGTGAACCCATGCCTGGCCTGGCCCCGTCGGTCCGACG
>CAYUAW010000011.1:0-5223 GCA_964442485.1 uncultured Polyangiaceae bacterium | reverse complement strand
TCGGAGTGCAAGACCTTGACGGAGCGGTCGCCCGGAAGCTAGCTGCCGTGAAGAGAGTCCCTTGATCGACGTCGCGCCCGGAGCAGAAAGCTCGCCCATCGCTGCGATCCTCGCCGACCTCGTGCGACGTAACATCACGCTCGACAAGGCGAAGCGGGTCGAGTTCGAGCGCCTGCGCGGAGCAGTCGCGCTGGTGGCCGACGACCACCGGACGTCGCTCACGCTCCGCTTCGATTTCGGCCGGCTCATCGTGCATACCGGCGTCGTCGGCGTTCCTGATCTCACGCTACGCGGCCCCATCGCGGCTCTCGAGAACCTCGGCGAGCGGACGTCTCGCGGCCTCCTGGGCCTCGCCCGGAGCGATGGAGCCGCGGGCCGCGGCGAGCTGAAGGTCTACGGGCTGTGGACGCACCCGCTCCTCGTTCGCCGACTCGCGCGAGTGCTGTCCGAACGGTAGCCGAGCCCTGAGCCGGACGGAGCCCGCCGCGCCCCCGCGTGAGTGCGGGGGCACCTGGGAGCGGGCCGGTCAAATGTGCGTCAAATGTGCGGGTGGCGCTGGTGACGCGCCGTGCTTTTGACGGACGCGAGTGGAACGCGGTACCGTTCTGTGTTGGAGGCCTGGGCTTCCAGCCGCCGCGATGAAATATCGCCTGAGATACCAGAGCCACGATATCGAGCTAGTCGACGGGGACTTCGTGGTCGGGCGAGGCTCGGATTGCCAGCTCGCGCTCGACGATGCGCTCGTCTCCCGACGCCACGCCATGTTGATCGTCGGATCCGAGGACCTCCATATCGAAGACCTCGCGAGCAGGAATGGCGTCTGGGTCAACGGCGAAAAGATCGAAGGTAAGCGGAAGCTCTCCGACGGCGACAAGGTGCGCATCGGGAGTCAGGAGATGGCCGTGCTGCGCGTCAACCGGGTCCCCGCGGCGACGCTCGCGCAGCCGGCGCCGACGCTTCGTGCAGACGCCTTCGGGCTGCTCGGGGGGCTCGCGGACAAGGCGCTCGCGATGGGTCGCGGCGAAGAAGCCGAACGCATCCTGAGCGTTCACATGAACAATATCCTGGAAGACGCGCGCTCCGGCCGCGTGATCGCTCCGGAGACGGCGAAGATCGCGGCCCTCTACGCTGTGAAGCTCGGCTCGGCGACCGGAAAAGCACGCTGGATCGACTACGTCTTCGACCTCTACATGATCGCCGTGCAGCCCTGCCCGGCGGAGGTCATCGACGAGCTCTACGCCGGCGCGCGCAAGGTGAAGGGGATCGACGTGGCTCGCTTGCGTTCCTACGTCGAGCTCCTGAAGACGAAGGTGAGGGCGCCCGCCGAGCGGTTCCTGCTGAACCGTCTCGAGGGGCTCGAGCCGCTCGTCCTGAAGTAGGAGCGGCTCGTACGGTGCGCGACGCTGCGGCGATTGGTCGCCGATGTAGGCGCCAGCGTTCTACGGCACCGCGTGGTTTCCGTTGCCCGCGCAGGCTAGACTGGACCGCGAGTAGACCGTGCGCCCAACTAACGCAACCAGCAAGCCTCCCGTCTCGACACCTCCCGCATCCGGCGAGACGACGAGGGTTTACCTCCGCTTCGGAGACCACGACGTCGAGCTGTCATCAGGCGAAACAATTCTCGGCCGCGGGCCGAAGAGCACCGTCGTTCTCGACGACGCACTGGTGTCGCGAACCCACGCGAAGATCATGGTGCAACGCGGGGCGGTTACGGTGGAGGATCTCGGGAGCGCCAACGGCGTGCTGGTGAACGGCGAACGGATCGATCGGCAGAGAACCCTCGCGAACGGCGACCGCGTCGTGCTGGGGCAGCAGAGCTTCACGCTGTCCGTCCAGTCTTCGTCGGTGGCGCGGAGCGAGCCACGCGTCCTCGCACGGACACTGAGCCGCGCGCGCGACTCCGTTCCGGCAGAGGCTGATCGCATCGGCCCCACGCGACGCGGGGACGCTCTCGATCTGCTCTGCGGCGTCGCAGAGAAGATGCTCGCGCTCGGCCGTGCGGACGAAGCAGAGCGAATCCTCTCGAGCTACTTGCGCAACATGCTGCAGGTGGCCCGGGCTCGCGGGGAAGCGGAGGTCGTCGCCGCCGAGAAGGCCGTCACCTACGCCATTCGCATCGCGGACATCTCCGGCAAGGGCATGTGGGTCGACTATGCCTTCGACATGTACGCCGTGATACGTCGCCCGCTGCCCGCGCCGCTCGTCGAGAAGCTCTACGAGACGGTGCGCCGTGCAGCGCCCCTCAGCGCGAACGCCTTCCGCCAGTACCTGCTGGCTTTGCGTTCCGCGGAGCCGGAGATGGGGCCTGCGGAGCGTTTCCTGGTCCGCCGGATCGAGGCGCTCGAGACGTTCGTCGCTCCGCGGTAGCGCGCTCGGGCCGGCCGAGTGCGTACGACGCCGCCTCGGCGATGGCGGCGCGCAGCGCCGGATCGTCCACGCGCGCGAGCCGCTCCGTGAGCCCTTCCGGCAGCGCGGCCTTCGGCGGTGCCGCGCGATTTCCGACGGTCGGCTTCTTCGCGAGCGGCTCGCCGATGTCGCCGATGCGGAACCGGAGCTCCTTCACCTTGAACCCGTCGCCGACGAGACGCTCGATGATCACGGGTGACAGAAACGTCAGCTCCTGCGCCCATACTGCAGATGCGACGTACACGGTGAGGCAGCCGTCGTGGACCGTCCCGGGGCGCGTTCGCTCTGCGATGCGTTCGCCGAGGAGCGTCCGCCACTTGTCGCGATCGATGCGCCCGTTCCTCGGCCCGAGCTTCCCACTCGCATGAAGCAGCGTGCCGACGGAGGCCGGTTCCCGTCGCTTGCCGTTCGAGCGTGTCATCGAAGGACGGACCTCACGCTGGCGCGCGCGCGACGTAAAGAAGAGCCTCCCGCCCGCGCGATGATTTTCCGGCGAACGCGATGGAACGGTTCGTGATTTTCTCGGTTACGCGCAGTCGTTGCGCAAAAGCTTCACCGTACGAGACCGATTGCCACGCGCCGCGGGCGGAGGTACGCGGGGAATGCTCCCGGCAATGGCGCGCTTTCCGTTCGAAGCAGTTCGCGACTTGCTCGGCATCCTGAGGGCGCTCTACGCGGCGGATCGCGCGCGCGGCGCGAACGAGCGTCGGCTCGGTCACATCCGCTCGGTGGCGGTCGAGCTTCGGCGATCCATGGAGCTCGCGCTGGACCACGAGGTCGGCGCGCCCGGTCATCGTGCAGCGGTCCGGCGCGCGGAGGCAGCGACGCGCCGGCTCGCGGACCTGGTGGACGTGACGACGCCGCTGGAGCCGACGTTGCTGGCCGCCGGGCAGCGCGTCCGCGCCGAAGGGCTACGCGGCGGCGAGCGAGAGGCGCGTCGTCGCGCACGCAACGAGCGAAGTTAGCGCAACGCTCTCAGCCGATCTTGAGCAGCTCCTTCACGGTCGCGATGACCTTCGGCGCCTGGATCGGCTTCGTGATGTATGCGTTCGCGCCCAGTCGAATCGCGCGGTCGCGGTCGGCGCTGCCGCCTTCCGTCGTGATCACGACGATGGGCGTCTCCTTGTGGACAGGATCGGTCCGCACTCGCTGGATGAGCTTCAGGCCATCCATGATGGGCATGTTGATGTCCGTCAGGATGATGTCGTAGCGCGCCGATGCGAGCTTGCGTAGGCCGTCGACGCCGTCGTCCGCCTCGGTCACGTGAAGGTCCTTGATCCGGCCGAGAGCGAACACGATGAGCTGCCGCATCATCGGCGAGTCCTCGACCACCAGACACGTAAAGTCCGCCATTAGCGACCAAGATCTCCGAAGGCCTCGGAGCCGGGGAGCTTCCTTTCGGCCTGAGCGAAAAGCCCCGAGCTCATCAGAGCTGCGGCGGCATGCTGACCGAGCAACTTGAAGAGCTCGAAGTCCACGGTCGAAAACTTCGTCTTCTGGGCAAAGCTCCGAAAGATGGCCACGACGCCCACGATATTATCGTCTATCTGCAACGGAAAGACCGCTGGCGGCTTTTCGATGCTGCCGAGGCTCGGATCGGCCTCGTCGTCTATCCGCGCGACCCCGCTGCGCGCGACCTCTCCGAGCAGGCCGTGCGCCAGGTGCTCGGGGGCAGGGACGTCCGGGGGAAGGCCCGACGTTGCGATGGGATCGAGCGCCCGGCCGTCCCGGGCCACCAGGTAGACCCCGAACTGCTCCGCCCCGACGAGCTGCTCGAGCACCTCCTTCAGGCGCCTCGTCACCGCGCGTGGCGACAGGCTCGAGTGAAGGCTGCTGCTTGCCACGAACAGGTTCGCCAGATTCGCAAAATCGTCCTCCATCTCGTGGAAGCGCGCGTTGAAGTCGGACGTCACCTCCTCGACCCGACGGTAGTGGGAGAGAAGCTCGCGCTTCTCGGATTCGAGGGCTTCGATCTTCTTCAGCAGATCGCGGATGGCGTCGTCCGCTTCGACGGCGGCACGGAGCCGGCCGTTCTCCGCTTGCAGCGACTGGAGCTGCCGCTGGAGCGACTCGTATTCCTCGACGAACTCGCGGGTGAGCTGCGCGCCCTTGGAGAACGTGCGCAGGAACTGGTCCCGCTCCTGGCTCAGGTCATGCCCGGGCGCATCACTACGGCTCGGCCGCCGGTCCTCAGCCATGATCTCAACCCATATCACGCCCGCTCAACGCATTCTTCATTTCTCCCCGAGCCCGCGCTCGCCGCTTCGCGGCTCGGTGCTTCGCGCTTGTTTTCCCTCACCCCATGCCAGGCCGATGTGTGCGAAGCGCTCACCCTGACGCTGGCCCGCGCGCCGCGCTTCCGGAAGCCGCTTTGCTAGCCCCGAAAAGTGACGCGCGCGTCCCCGTTGCCACGGTTTCAGTGCGCAGCGCGACACGTGACGTGGGGCGTGAAGGTCCTTGCCGGAGAGCCGCGGAACGTCAGCACGTCCACTTCGTCCCGGGCGGGCACCGTCGCGTGAATCACCTCCGGGTTCACGTCGGTGAACACGTCACAGGCCGCGGCGTCGTCGCACCGGTTCACGAGGTGCACGATGTGGTCGTAGCCGTAGGCTCTGTACAGGGCCTGCGACGAGACTCCGACGCACGGGGAGTCCTTCGCGAGGGCAGCGGGCGCTATCGCGACGGCGAGCAGGGCCGCACCGGCGGCGGCAAGCACGGCATGGTGTGTCTTCATCGGATTTCGGCTCCAGCCGAAGGGTAAGGTCGCCGGGCGGCTTTGGGCAGGGGAATGACCGCCGTGACCCGGGCGGGAGCCTT
>CAYUAW010000010.1:22431-53477 GCA_964442485.1 uncultured Polyangiaceae bacterium | reverse complement strand
TCCGTGGCGGATCGTGATCTGTTCTGCCAAACCTCGCGCAAGTCGAGTCTAGCTCAGAGCTCGAGCTCGTCGGTGCGTGCGCCGTCCGCGTGCATCGGCTGCTGTTCGCGTACCTTGCGGAAGTCGAAGCGATCGACGTCGATGCCGGCCTGCGTGAGGACCGTCTCCGCGACGAACACCGGCACCGCTCTGCCGAACGCGAGCGCGATGGCCTCGCTCGACGGCGCGTCGATCTGGACGACGTCGCCGCCCTTCGCGAGCGTGATGGAGGCGTGGAAGACATCGTCCTCGAGGCGATCGACGCGCACGTTCACGACGTCGCCACCGTACTTGCGCACGACGTCGGCGAGTGACGAGCGCGAAGGCAAGCGTTCGCCGCGCGTGCGATCGACGCGCAGCGCAATCGAGAGCGCGTCGCTGCCGCGCGTACGCAGGAGCAGACCGCGACGCGCCTGTTCATCCATCAGCACGACGGCGTTGCCCGCGGGCGTCGGCGCGATACCACCGAGCGCCATGCGCCTGTAGCCGATCGGCGGCTTGATGGACGGATCTTTCGTCGACGGTTCCTTCGACTCGCGACGCTTCGGTGGTGCGGGCGCGGCCGACCCGCTGGCCGCTGGCGGTGCGGCTCCTGCGGGCGCCGCGTCATGAGCTCCGCAGGACAACATCAGCAGTGTTTCGACCACCACGACGGCCGCGAGCACCCGCTTCCGGTAACGACTGCCGCGCTCACCCTTGAGCGGGCCAGGATCCGTACGAGTTCCCTTCGCCGCCATGACTCCCAGATCAGCTCGAGAAGCGCTTTTCGGTAACCGCCATCGACCTTTGGAAAAGTCTAGCGCCGCCGTACCCCTCGCGCTCGAAGCCGACCGATTTCCATGGATACTGCCACGCGAGGTTGACCAAAAACCCGAATTCACCAAGTATCCCGCCCCTAAGAACATGATTTCCGGACGCTTCATTTGTGGTGCAGCGGCGCTCGTCGCGACGGCGGCCTGCACCGGCGGCGGCAATACCCGGGTCCCCGAGGGCGGTCCCTCCATCGGCGGCGTTTACAGGCCGTGGCGCGACAAGAGCCACGACGAGCGTCAGGGCTTCATGGCCGCGCACGTCGAGCCGACGATGAAGCGCCTGTTCGTTTCGTTCAAACCGAAGTCGTATGGCGATTTCGGGTGCGAGACCTGTCACGGCAAGGACATGGACATCATGGACTTCCACATGCCGAACTCGCTCTACGCGCTGCCCGAGAAGGACACCATCGCCGAGGCCAAGAGCTACGACGAGGACACCACGAAGTTCATGATGGAGAAGGTCGTACCCACGTTCGCGAAGCTCCTCTCCGAGACGACGAAGGATCCGGGGGCGGCGGGCGGAGTGTCGTGCTTCACGTGTCATCCGCACGAGTGAGCGCGCCTCGTTTTGCTCGCATCGGTTACTCGCTAAAAACCCGGAGCTGAAGAATGTCCGATTCGCATGAGAAGGATCGCGCGGCGCACGGCGTGCCGCCCGGCGAAGACACACGGCGCGATTTCCTGAAGACGGTCGGCATCGGGGGCATCGGCCTCGGTCTCGGCGCCGTCGCGGGCGGCCCCGCGGTCGCGTACGTCGCCTACCCCATCTTCCACGCGACCGTGTCCGGCTCGGGAGGCTTCGTCAAAGTCGGCAAGTCGGACACCTTCAAGGCGGGCCACCCGGTGAAGGTCGATCTCTTCGCCGACAAGCGTGACGCCTGGAATCGGATCGTGAAGGTGAAGGTCGGCTCCGCCTGGGTGATGCGCGAGGGCGACAAGCTGCGCGCTTACAGCTCCGTGTGCCCGCACCTCGGGTGCGCCGTCGACTTCGACACCGACGTCACGAAGTTCAAGTGTCCGTGCCATCACTCGACCTTCAGCCTCGACGGCAAGGTCGAGGGCGGCCCCGCGCCGCGCGCGATGGACGAGCTCGAGCTCGAGGAGAAGGACGGCGCCGTCGCCGTGCGTTACCAGCGCTTCCGTCAGGGCATCGCCGACAAGGAGACCGTCTGATGAAGGCCCTCATCGACTGGCTCGACGAGCGTGCGGGGATCCGCGCGCTCTGGGCGGAAGCGGCGAACGAACCGATCCCCGGCGGCGCTCGCCCTCGCTACGTCTTCGGCAGCGTCCTGATGTTCCTGTTCATCCAGCAGGTCGTCCTCGGCATCCTGCTCGCCTGCTACTACAGCCCGTCCGCGACCGACGCCTGGGCGAGCACCGAGTACCTGAACGATCAGGTCACTGCGGGCTGGTTCCTGCGTGGGCTGCACCATCACGGCTCGTCGGCGATGGTCGTGGTCACGGCGTTTCACTTCCTGCAAACGGTGATCGCCGGCGCCTACCGCAGGCCCCGTGAGCTGAACTGGCTCACCGGCATGGCGATGGGCGGGCTGGTGCTCGGCTTCGCGCTCACCGGCTACCTGCTCCCGTGGGATCAGAAGGGCTACTGGGCCACGCAGGTCGCGACCGGCATCATGGGCAGCGTCCCCGGCGGCGAGCCGCTCCGCGTCCTTCTGCAGGGCGGCAACGAGTACGGCAACCTGACGATCACGCGCTTCTACGCGCTCCATGTGTTCGTGCTGCCCATCGGGCTCGCGGCCCTGCTCGGCATTCATCTCACCCTGTTCAGGAAGCACGGCGTCACACCGCCGGAGCTTCCACCCGCGGAGCTCGAGCGCACGACGCAGCGCTTCTTCCCGACGCAGCTGCTCTGGGACATCACTGCGATGGCCATCACGTCCGTCGTGCTCGTGCTCCTTACGTTCAGCACGCACGGCGCCGAGCTCTACGCGCCCGCGCAGCCCGCCTCGAACTTCGTGGCGCGTCCGGAGTGGTACTTCCTCACGCTGTTCCAGCTCCTGAAGTACTTCGAAGGCCCGCTGCAGATCATCGCGACCGTGATCATCCCGGGTGCGGTGACGACCTTCCTGGTGCTCCTGCCGTGGATCGATCGCGCGCAGAGCCGGAAGGCGGGCGAGCGCATGCCGGTCCTGGCGGGCGTCGCGGTGCTCATGACCGGCGTCGCGACGCTGACCGCGCTCGCGATGGTCGAGGATTCGAAGAACGAGAAGTTCCAGAAGGGTCTCGCGTCCGCCCACGTCGAGGCCGAGCGCGCGCGGGACCTCGCGAAGATCGGCGTGCTTCCGACGGGCGGCGACGCCGTCTTCGAGAACGACCCGCAGGTCGGCGCGCGTACTCTCTTCAAGGAGCACTGCGAGAACTGTCACACCCTGGGCGGCTCCGGCGGCGAGGAAGCTCCGAACCTCACCGACTACAAGAATCGCGAGTGGCTCTCGGCCGTGATCCGCAACCCGCGCGACAAGCGCTTCTTCGGCGGCACGAAGACGCACAAGGAGATGGAGCCCTACCCCGTGGCGGCCCTCCCCGACGACAAGCTCAAGGCCGTCGTCGAGTACCTCACGAGCCTCATGGGTGAAGAAGGCGGACACGTCGACGCGGCCCTCGTGGAGAAGGGCCAGAAGCTCTACGCCGACGAGCTCGATTGCAACACGTGCCACGAGGTGAAGCCGGGCGAGAGCGGCGACGGCCCGAACCTCTCTAGCAGCGGGTCGAAGGCGTGGATCATCCGCGTGCTGCACGACTCGTCAGCCGAAGATCTCTTCGGGAAGAGCGCCGGGATGCCGAAATTCGGCAAGAAGCTCACGGAGGAAGAGATGAAGCAGCTGTCCGAGCTCATCGCGGCCCAGCGGTCCGTGAAGGGCTCCGGCTGACGGGTGATGACGCTGCGCGTCGCGTGGAATAAACGGCCAGCCCGCGCCGTCCAAGCGGGAAGCTTTGTCCCCCAAGCTCGTATACCGATGACTGAAGCCAAGGAGTTGCATGGATATGTCGAACACGCCTAGCTCACGCTCCCTCCCGACGACGGCCCTCTTCTCGGCCATTCTCGCTGCCGCCGCGTTCGGGGTGCTGACGCCCTCGGTCGCGCACGCTGGCGACGACGCCTGCACCACGACCAAGTTTCACTACCCGGCGGTCGAGAAGGCCTGCAAAGACGGTGGACGCAAGGCCGTCAAGGAGCTCATGAAGGGAGCCGTCAAGAAGGCGAAGGCCGACGGCAAGGACGTGAAGTGCACCTCGTGTCACGAGGACACGAAGGCGTTCAAGTTGAAGGACAACGCCGTCAAGGATCTGAAGCCGTACATCTGACGTCGCCGCGCGCGCGTTCGAACGCCGATCTCGGGCTCCTAGCGCCGGGGATCGGCGTTTCGCGTCGTGCGCGACGGATGGCTTCCGCGGACCAGGAACGCCGAAGGCCGCGCCCACCAGCGCTCCTCGCCGGCTCCGATCCACACGTGCGGCATCGTGTAGCGTGCGGCGAAACCGACGCGCGGCCCGAGCGACGTGTTCGCGCCGGAGCCGTGCACGACGTGGTTGTCGAAGAGAAAGAATTGTCCCGCCTTCAAGATCAGGGGTTCGCGCCGGCGGCGCGCGACGTCCCCGGGGTCGGCGGCCATGCCGAAGCGCCAGGCGGTGGGCACGTGAGCCCACGTCTCCAGGTGAGTACCGGGGATCAGCTCGACGCAGCCGTTCGACGTGTCGGCGTCCGTCAGCGCAATCCATGCCGACAGACCGAGGTGACGCTCGTCACCGTCGTGGCGTGAGGTCCGCGAATTCCGGAGCCGATAGTAAGCGTCGTCCTGGTGGAAGGGGAACGCCCGCGCGCCCGGGCCTTTCACGAAGAGCCGCGTGCGCCACAGGACCAGATCCGGACCGAGCAGATCCTCGACGCGGTCGAGCAGTGCGCCGAGCACACAGAGGTCGCGGAGCCGGCGCACATCGACGTGCCGATCGTCGTGAGGGGCTCTGCGGCGGAGCCAGTCTCCGACCCGGCGGCCGCGTGACAGCACGAACCTCGCGAGGTCGAGTGCGTGCTGCCGCTCGATGAGGTCGAAGGGCCCGACGAATCCTTGCTCGCGGAACCCGCTCACCTCAGCGGGGCCGAGCGCGTGGCGGCGCGCCTTCCCCGTGCGGGGCGCGACGGAACCAGGGTGCGGAGCCGTCATGCTCACGCCTCAGGATCGCCCGGGGAGCTCGCCCCGCACAAGTCTCGCCTCACCCGCGCTCCGGGGCGATCGCACCATGACCGCCGGACGGAACTTGGCTCTTCCGAGCGACAGGGTTACGGCAGAGGCTCATGGCAGCGAAGAAGGCGAAGAAGGCGGCCGCTCCGAAGAAGCCCGGGACGAAGAAGCGTCGCGGCGTGAAGCTCGAGCCGACGGGGCTCGGCCCCGAGGAGCTTCCGATCGCGGAGCCGACCGGTGACCTCGCGAAGCTCGCGGACGAGGTGCGCGCCGACGGCGGCGCCGTCATCGGGGCGTACCGCGAGCCGCTCGGCGGGCATTCGCTGCTGCTCGCCGCGCTGCCGGTGGAGAAGGTCGTGCCGACGCCGTTCCAGCGTGACGTCTCCGACGCGCACGTCCGCAAGCTCACGGTGGCGATGGACAAGACGCGCCGCTTCCTCGATCCGATCATCGCAGTGCGCGAAGGCGAGGGGTACATGACGCCGAACGGGAATCACCGGCTCACCGCGCTGAAGGAGCTCGGCGCGCGCTCCGTCATCGCGCTCATCGTCCCGGAGCGTGCGGTCGCCTACCAGATCCTCGCGCTGAACATCGAGAAGGCACACAACCTGCGCGAGCGCGCGCTGGAGGTGGTGCGCATGTATCGAGATCTGTCGGGCTTCAGCAAGGACAGCGAGACGGCGTATCAGCTCGAGTTCGAAGAGCCCGCGCTGGTTACACTCGGCTTCGGGTACGAGAGGCGCCCCCGTCTCTCCGGCGGCGCGTACAATTCGGTGCTGCGGAAGGTCGACAAGTGGGTCGACCAGCCGCTCCCCGATGCGGCGAAGGAGCGAGAGCGCCGCGCCGGGCTGGTGCTCGAGCTCGACGACGCGGTGAGCGAGGCCGTGGAGCGCTTCAAGGCGAAGGGCCTGACCAGCCCGTATCTGAAGGCTTTCGTCGTCGCGCGCATCAACCCGCTGCGCTTCATCAAGGGCGAGCCACCGCCGCTCGACGAGCTCATGGCCACGATGACCAAGCGCGCCAAAGGGCTCGACCCCGGGAAGGTCAAGGCCGAGGATCTGGCGCGATCCGGCGGCGCGCCCGACGAGGAGTGAGCGCCCGGTAGCCCTCGCGGCGGCCTCTGAGGTAGTACTACGCGCGAAATGTCGATTCGAGGCTCATCTCTGGCAGCGTTTTGGGCGCTGGCGCTCGTCGGCGCCACTGCCTGTGAAGACAAGAAGGCCGCGCAGAAGCCCGCCGAGGGCAGCGACTCGGGTGCGCCGCGGGCGTCGTCGCACGGCGACAAGAGCATCCTGGACGCTGTGCGCGCCGAGGGCAGCGCGATCGCGCAGCAGGGTCCGCCGGAGAGCGGCGTGTTCCCGCCCGGCGGCGCGGACCGGGAAATCAAGGTGGGCGATCCGCCGAAGTTTGCCATGGGCCTGAAGGGCTCCGGGACGATGGTGCGGCTAGTGCCGCCGCCGGCGAAGCCAGCGAAGAAGCTCGAGGGCAAGGTGGAGGTGTCGGTGCAGACGGGGCCGCGCTCGGCCATGCCGACGGTGGAGCTCGGGCTCACGACCGAGGCGCCCGAGGCCAAGGCCGAACCCGGCTCGGCCCCGCTTGCGAACGAGCTCATCGTGAAGGCGATGTCGTCGAAGCTCGCCGCTGACCAGCCAGGCTCGCTTCCGCCGGGAGCCGACAAGCTGATCGGCAAGGCGAAGGGAAGCCGCTTCAAGCTCGAGGTCGCGCCGAACGGCTCGGGCAAGGTCGTGGCGGTCGAGCCTGCGAAGGACCTCGACGAGTCGCTCTCGCTCATCGTGCGTGCGGCGAGCGACGCCTTCGACTTCGCTTTCCAGCCGTATCCGACCGACCCCATCGGCAAGGACGCGTTCTGGATGGTCACGACGCGCGAGCAGTACGCCGGCCTCGATGCCGTCGTCTATCGGATGTACAAGGTCATCGAGGCGAAGCCCGACAGCGTGATGCTCGAGGTGAACGTGAAGCGCCTCGTCTCGCAGGGGCAGCTCGCATTCCCGGGGATCCCGGCCCACCACATCGACGAGTTCAACGACAACGTGACGGGTCGGATGGAGGTGCTCACCTCGGATACCTCCGCCATTCACGCCGAGCTGACGGACACGCTCATCGCCGCGCTCGCGCCGGAGGGGGCCGCTGCCACGCAGCAGGCCCAGGGCCAGCACATGGCGATCCAGATGCAGATCAAGACGCGGGTGGCGACCGGACGGTAGTCTGCCGGGCGCGCCTCTTCAGCGTGGGCCGTACTCGTTCCGGTAGGCGGCGATGCGCCCCCGGAGCCCGTCGGTCACGACACGACGGCCGTCGACGTCGTGCGCTGAGAGGTACTCCACGACCTCCTCGATATCGACGATCGAGAACGTCTTCATGCCGTACGTCTCGGCGACCTCGGCCAGGGCGCTCTTGTCGCCGGTGCCCCGCTCCATCCGATCGACGGCCACGACGAGGCCCGCCAGCTTGACGTCCGCCGCGGCGCGGAGCAGCGGCACCGTCTCGCGGATCGAGGTCCCTGCCGTCGTCACGTCCTCGACGATGAGCACGCGGTGCCCCGCACGGAGCTCCCAGCCGACCAGATTGCCGCCCTCGCCGTGGTCCTTCGCTTCCTTCCGGTTGAAGGCGAAGCCCACGTCCTTGCCGCGTCGTGAAAGCTCCATCGACGTGGCCACGACGAGCGGGATGCCCTTGTACGCAGGACCGAACAGCACGTCGAAGCCGTCCCCGATGTTACGCTCGATGGCGTCGGCGTACGCGGCGGCGAGCTTCACGAGCTGCGCGCCGGTCCGGTACTTCCCGGTGTTCACGAAGTAGGGCGTGCGCCGCCCGCTCTTCGCGACGAAGTCGCCGAACGTGAGCACGTTCGAGCGAACCATGAACTCGATGAAGTCCTTCTTGTAAGCTTCCATGTGCGGCGCGCCGAGTCATCGCACGCGGTGGGGCCGCCCGCAAAGTGCGAGTCTGCGGGCTTTGATTTTTCCACTCCGCGGGCCGTAAGGTTCCCCGGCCTTCGCGTCCTGAAGGACAGCGGGCGCTCGGTTTCGCCGAGATTTTTCGTGGGTCGCGGTCTCTTTTTCGGATCGTGATCTGGTCTTCCGTGACGGGAAGCTCGTGGCAGGAGCTCGGCGCAAGCGCCCGCTCCTCGTGCTCCGGAAGGCTCCAATCTCCGCCGCGAACAGGATCGGGACAGCCGCGAAAGTTCTGCCGCGAACGGTAGTTGTTGCGGCCGTTCCGCGGGTCGGGCGAGCCTCGCCGCAATGTCGAAACGGCGCGCGGTGGTGATGGGTCTCGTGTTCGGCGCAGGCGCGCTGCTGGCGTCCGGATGCTCGAGCAGCCCGCAGTCGTGCCTCGAGTGCCCATCGAACGCGGGCGGCGCGTTCGGAGCCGGCGCGCCCGGAAGCGGCGGAGCAGTACCAGGCGGCGGAGGCGTGCTCGCGCAGGGAGGAGCGGCAGGGAGCCCAGGTGGGGCTCCGGGCGCGGGCGGCGCGCCGTCGACGCCCGCGGGTCAGCTCATGTGCGGCGGCAAGCTCTGTCACGCGGGCGGACACTGCGCCGCCGACGGAACCTGCCCCGCGTTCCTCGGGACCTGCTTCTCGACGGTCGACAACTTCGTGAGCTGCGACGACTACTGCACGAAGATGGGTTTCACATGCGCGGCACAGTCGTGCAACTCCGACGGCTCTCCCGCCATGACGGGGTACAGCTGGGTCAGCTTCGCTGCGGCGAACCGCGCCCAATGTCAACAGAACGGTTACCCGGACAAGAACAGCTTCGACCCCTGCTTGAACCTCATATGGCTCTCGCCGACGAAGCCCAAGGACGACGTGATTCGCTGCTGCTGCAAGGGCTGAAGCATCGGGCTTCTCACATTGCCGGACGTCTGCTGTAGGATGCCGCTCCATGGCATCGGATCCATCGAAGATCGTCCTGTACGGCGAGAAGCACTGGGATAGTCCCTACGTCTTCACTGCCTTCGTCGCGCTGCTCGAGAAGGGGATCCCGTTCGAGGTGCGTCTCCTCGATCTGGACGCCGGCGATCAACGTGCGCCCGCGTACCGGGAGGCGTCGCTCACGGCGCGCGTCCCGTCCATCGATCATGGGGGGTTCGTCCTCTCCGAGTCGACCGCCATCGTCGAGTATCTGGACGAGGCGTTCCCGTCTCCCGGCTTCCCGCGTCTCTTGCCGGAGGGCATCCGCGAGCGAGCGCGTGCGCGCCAGATCATGGCCTGGATCCGAAGCGATCTGATGGCGCTCCGCGAAGAGCGCTCGACGGCGACCATGTTCTTCGAGCCCTCGACGAAGCCCCTCGGCCCCGCTGCACGGGCAGCCGCCGACAAGCTGTTCTTCCTGGTGGATCACGCCGTCCCCGACGGCCAGACGACCCTGTTCGGCAAGTTCTGCATCGCCGACGCCGATCTCGGCCTCACGCTGCACCGCCTCATCCTCAACGGCGACCCCGTCCCCGAGAAAGCGCAGCGCTACGCGGCAGCGCAGTGGTCGCGCCAGAGCGTGCGCGATTTCGTCGAGCGCGAGCGCCCGCCGCGCGCAAGCCCCTGACCCCCGACTTTACCCTGACCCTGCCTCCTACCCTTGCTCTTGCCCTCGCCCTGCCTCAACCCTCAACACGCCTCCCCGCACACGAACCCATCCGCACATGGCGTCTTCGCGACTCCGCTCGGGCAAAACACATTGCAGCTCCCCGTGTCGAGGCAATGCACGCGGCACGTGCCGTTGCACGTGACGTCGCAGCTGCCCACCGACTGGCAGTAGACCTCGCTTCCGTCTCCCACCCGGGGCGCGCAGCTGCTCACGCTCGTGCAGTCGTACTGGCAGCTTTTGCCGCAGGACGTCGCGCAAGTGCTCACGTGGTCGCACGACACATTGCACCGGTCGCCGCACGACGTGCGGCAGTTCGGGCCGTCGTGGCAGCCGACCACGCAGTCGTCCACGCAGGTCGAGCGGCACTCGGTCTGGAAGCTCCCGCAGTCGAGCTCGCAGGGGCCCGGTCCGCAGCTCTGCACGCAATCGTAGCCCGTGTAGCAGCCGCAAAGGATGCCCCTGCAGCTGTGCGAGTCGCACCCCGACGAGAGACCCATCGCGACCGCCACCAGGCCGAGGAAAACGACAACGGAGCGAAGGCGCACGTCCTCTAGTCGCGCGGGAGGGCGCCCGCGGCTCACTGGCGGGGCTACTTGAAGAAAGACGAGTCGCCGGCACCTTCGCGGACGACGACGGCCACGTCGCCGGTCAGGTCGACGACGGTGGTCGGCTTGAGGCCGCCGGGGCCGCCGTCGAGGACCATCGCGAGACCGGAAAAGTCGTCGTCGATCTCGCTCGGGTCGACATGGGGATCCTCGCCGGTGCGCGCAGCGGTACTCGAGATGATCGGATGCCCGAGCTCCTCGACGAGCGCATGAGCGACAGGGTGAGCCGGGATGCGGATGCCGACGTGCTTGCGCGACGTCTGCACGATCTTCGGAACGTCGCGGGTGGCCGGGAGGATGAAGCAGTACGGCCCGGGCAAGAAGCGCTTCAGGATCCTGAACTGCGCGTCGTAGATCACCGCGTAGTTCGTGAGCTCGGCGAAGTTGCGGCACACGAACGAGAGCTGGTGCGACTTCGGCATGTTCTTGATCTGATAGAGGCGGTCGACAGCCTTCCTGTCGAAGAGGTCGCAGCCGAGCCCGTACACGGTGTCGGTGGGGTAGGCGATCACCTCGCCGGCTCGCAGCGCGTCGACGGCGCGACGGATCTTGCGCGGCTCCGGCGTGACCGGGTTTATCTCGAGCAGCATTCGGCGCGGCGTCTACTACAAAGCTGGCGCGAGCGCGAGGAGCCTTACGGTGTGCGCCGCGATCACGAGCGAAACACGGCTGCTCTGGACGGGAAGCGCGTCGGGCGAAAGGGCGTCCTCGACGGAAACATCGTCGGGCACTGCCACCGTCGCCGACACTTCTCGCTCGCTCGGATTGATGACGAAGAGCGCTCGCGGCCGGCCGTCCGAGTCGACGTGGAGCGTGGTTCGAATGCAATCCGGCTCTGCGTGGAGCGCCTCGACGCCCAGATCGTGAAGGGTGGTCGCGATGAGCTCCGTCAGCGTCGCGGGGCCGCGCGGGAGCAGCAGAGGCGCCGGGGTGCGCTCGAGCGATGGCAGCCGCGCCGTGTTCGGCGTGAAGCGCCCATCCCGCTCCGGCGCTCTCGGCCCCACGCTGATGGGCTTTCCCAGGTGCAGCTGCTCCGCGATGGCGCTGGTGAGCGTCGCCTCGAGCGCCCCCGGGCACACGACGATCGTCCAGTGCCCGTCACCGAACTCGCGATCGGCGCCCTCCGCCGAGACGAGCTCGAACGGAATGCGCCGCTCGTCGAGCACACGCTCCACCGTCGCGAGGAACTCGCGAGCCTCCGCGAGCGCGCCGCGGGTCGAGTCCGCGTCGCCCTCGAGCGACTCTGACTCGAGCCCTCCGCCGAGGAACGTGGTGGCGAGCGGGGCCGTGGCGGATGTGAGCCACCCGAGCCGTTCGAGCAGCCGAGGCACGACGACGCGCACCCTCGTTCGACGCTCGAGCTCCGGGTGTCGCACGCGGTCGAGCGCCGCGAAGAGCCGCCGCCAGGGCTCGGCCGAAGGACGAGTGCGGCCGTGCGCGTCGATGGGTCCGCCGATCCAGCGATCGCGCTGGACGCCCTCGTGCAGGCTCAGGCCGCGCACGCCGTACGCGAGCGCCGTCATCGCGACGAACAGATCGTCCGCGTCCGCACGCGGCTTCATGTCAGCCGCGAAGCCCGCGTACGTCTTCGAGGCGAACACCGGTTCGTGGCGCAGTCGCGCTCGCGCCACGGCCTGACCCGCGACGCGAGCGACCGCGCGCCGTCCTTCCTCCGTCGCGCTCGCCCGGCACTCGAACGACACGCCGTTCGCGACGCGTTCCATGCGCGCAGGATCGGCAGGCGCCAGCGCCTGCACATCGGATTGCTGGAAGAGCTTCGGCACGTGCTTCAGCCCGTGACGGTCGAGCACCGCGCGGTAGCGGTAGAACGCGCCTTCGACGATCGCCTCCTCTGCTTCGAGCCAGTCGAGGTGCGGCCCGAGCCCTTGTAGATCCTCGGGTGTTCCTCGAGGGGGATCGAGTGCGTCGAACACCGCGTCCGCGCCGTGGACGCGCCGGAGCGCGGAGAGCGAGCCGTAGCGATGCTTCAGGAAGCGACGGTACTGGGCGACGGCGTCCGGATGGTGATCGCCGCCGGAAATGCCCGGTGCGAGCGGCGTCACGCGATGCTCGTCGCCGACGATCGCGAGCGCGACCGGACCCCCGTCCTTCGCGAACGGCGCGAGACGCTCGGCGACCGCGCACAGGAAGATCGCGGCGTGCTCGTGGAAGGCACGGCTCGCGTGGCTCGGAGCCGGATACGCGACCGGCAACGTCGCGGTGACGCGCGGCGCGCCGGACCGCGTGCGCGACTGGCTCGCCTCGTCCCACACCACTCGTTCCGGGATGCCGTCGAAGGGAAGCTCGCCGCCGAGCAGCGGCCCGAGCCGCACGATGACGCGCAGGCCCGCGCGCGCAGCGAGCTCGATGAACCCCGGGACGTCGAGGCGCGGGTTGCTCTCCCCGAAGTCGAATGCACCGGGTGCCGTCTCGTGGATGGACCAGGGGATCGGTATGTCGACGAAGCGCACGCCGAGCGCGTGGAGCGACTCGAGTGCAGGCTGCCAGACGCTGCGAGCGAGCCGGAAGTAGTGCATGCTCCCGGCGTGGAGCGGCTGCGACTCGTTCCCGATTCGCAGGCCGCCCGGCACGAGGGTTGGATTCTGCAGCGCGTCGTTGCTCATTGTCTATCCGGCCGCGGACGCTAGCGGCCGCCCTTTCGCCTCGCAATGCCGAGTTCACCGTGTCACACACGGCCTCACACCGCCCCGAGTGTGCGCGACGCTTGCAGTGCACCGCTGTGAGACGGTACGAATCGAGCATGCGTGTTCGCGGGGTCGTCGTCCTCGTGGCTCTCGGGCCGATGGCATTCGCCGTCGCCTGCGCGACCGAGCGACCCGTTCATTCCGCTCCGCGAGCGAGCCACGCGAAGCGCGGCGAGCAGCCCGCCTCGCAGCCCGCGGCGCCGGAGTCTCCGCCGCCCCCGGACGAGCAGAAGCTCGCCGCCGTGTACTCGGCGCGCCGAGCTCTGTCCGTGCAGGAAGGGCAGGCGAGCTACTACGGCAACTCGCTCGCGGGCCACAAGACGGCGAGCGGCGAGCGCTACGACCCGCGCGCGTTCACCGCCGCGCACCGCACCCTCGCGCTCGGCACCGTCGCGCGCGTCCGTCGCGCCGACACGGGCGCGGTCGTCTACGTACGCATCACCGATCGCGGGCCCTTCGGCTCTTCCCATCGCATCATCGATCTGTCGCACGCTGCCGCCGAGCGCCTCGGCATGATCCGCGCGGGCGTCGCGGAGGTAAGGCTCGAGGTCGTCGAGTACGGGAGAAAGCCCAGCCGGCGGCGGCGATGAAGCGTCTCGCGTTCCCGGCGGTGCGCTCCAGTGCCTGCGCGGCGTGTCTCGTTGCCGCGGCCATCGCAGGCTGTGATTCGAGCGCCGGTCACGACCCGTCCATGGACGGCTCCGCCAGCCGCGTCGCGAGCGGTGGTGCCACGGGCAGGAACCCTGTCGACGGCGGCGGCGCGAGTGACGCCGGTCAGACGGTGCCGCCCGGCTTTGCCGTGTGCGGCGGCGTGACGTGCCGTCCCGGGACGTCCAGCGTGCAATCGTCGGCGTGCTGCACGGACGCGAACGCGTGCGGCTTGCGCATCGTCCTTTCCATGAGCTGCCTCGCGACGCACGAGAAGGGCGGAGTCGATTCCCGCTGCGCGCCGTTCGAGCTGCCCGGACAGATGACGCTCCCCGGTTGCTGCTCGCCTTCGGGCTGCGGAGCACTCGCGGAGTTCGACGGCATCGGCTGCATCCCGAACACCGTCCTCGGTCGCGCGACGGTCGCGTGCGTTCCCGACGTACCGTTCCAGTGAGGGGCTCGACTCGAGTTGCTTCTGCGCCGAAAGAGCGCGAGGCTCGAGCGAAACTCCGCTGAGGCCCTCGTCACTCGTTGTCGACGACGCGCACGCCGCGACGCGCACGATCCACGTCGGCGGCCGCGCGGAGCTTCTCGTACAGGGCCACGACGTCGGTGCGGAGGGCGTGGAGCTCTACCGCTGGGGTCGTCGCGTCCGCGGTGAGGAGCAGGATGTTCCCGGTGCCGAGCATACGCTGGCCGAAGGGGCGCTCCACGACGAAGTCCTTGATGCGGAAGCAATCGATCTGCTCGAGCCGCTTCGAAAGGAGCCCCCGCTCGACGAGCACGCGGCGCGTCGTCACCTTGTACGAGAGGCCCTGCGTGCGCACCCACAGGTAGAGGTAGCCGAGCCCCAGGGTCAGGATGGAAAGAAGGAGTGCGCCGATTCCGGGCACCACGGCGGGCCGGCCCTCGTAGAGCGTCTCTTCGGGCGGCAGAGCCGGGCTTCCGCCCGGGGGAGGGGTCATCGCCATGGCGGTCGAGCATACAGCGCGCGAGACGCTTCGTGGTTTGCAAGGCTTTCGTCCGCCGCTTTTCGCTGTAAGGTATTCGTTCGGGCCCTGCCATGCGGATCCGTTTCGCCTCGCGTTCGAACGAAGACGAGTGGGAAGCGCTCGAGGCGCTCCGGCGAGGGATGGATGCGTTCTGGAAGGAGTGTGCGGACCAGGTCACGAGCGCCGGCACCTCGTATAGCGATGCCGTCGAGCGCGCACGGCTCGAGCGCGTGCTGACGCTCTCTGCGCGCAAGGTGGCCCGGGGCGTGCGCGTCGAGCTCGACGCCCTACCGGGTGGGGAGCGTCGCGTCGTGGTGGCGCCGGAGAGCGAGACGGGCGGCGCGCCTCTCGCGGAAGAGTTCGTGCGCCGTGCGCCGCGCTCGCCGCGGCTCTCCGCGGTCCGCTTTCGCCCGGAGGTCGACGTGGAGGCCGCGCTCGCCGACGTCCGCGAGCGTGTCGGCGTCGATCTCGAGCGCGCGCGCGTCCGGGTCGGTTTTTCTCGCGGTCATCTGCTTGAGGCGGTGGTGTACGCGCCGGGCTTCGCGCACGCGGCCGACGAGCGCGCGCGCGCCGCTGCGGAGCTCCTCGTGTCACGCCTTCTCGGGGAGGCGCTCTTCCACGACTTCGTCGGCGGGATCGACGTGGCCCCGCTGCCGCGCGGCGGCTCGCTTCGTGTCCTCGCCGACACCTCCACCGCGGCCGAAGCGACGCTGCCGCTCACGGAGGTGCTTCCCGCGGTCGAAGCGGCGATCCGTGGTCTCTACGCCGAGCTACCCGAGGCGCCGTACCACACGTTCTGCGAGCGCGCGGAGTGGACGCTTCTCGAGCTCGAGCCGAAGCTCTCGGACGACTACGGCGGGAAGGACGACGTCGCGCTCGTCAGCACGATGCTTCCGGAAGCGACCAAGTGCCACCTTCAGGGTTCGCCGTTCTCGTCCGTGCGCTTCTCCAAGCACGGCGAGCGCTTCGCGTACCTGAAGATCGACGCGGCCGACCGGAGCCCGGCCGAGCGACATTCACTCCGTGTGGAGATCGAGGACGCGCTGAACGGGGTGCTCGTTCCCGGCGGCATCGGATGCGTCACCGGCGCGGGTCTCGGTATTCGTTACGTGTACCTGGATCTGGCCCTGCAGAACCTGGAGCACGGGGTTCGCGTGGCGTGCGAGCGCGTACGCAAGGTGGCGCCGGACGTCGCAGCGTGGACCCTGTTCTGCGAATCGGGGTGGGAGCGTGAGTGGGTCGGCACAGGTCAGCACGGCCCTCCGCCGACGGCTCCGCGTCTCGCCACTTCTTGAGGTCGGGCTACGACACAACGCGGCTCGCGACGCCGTCGAGCAGCGCCGCAAGCTCGGCGAGCCCGCGTTCGCCCGGGAGCCGTCCGAGCGCGCGTCGCGCCTTCTCGATCGTGGGCGCGACGAACTTCAGGTATCCATCGTCGCCCTTCTTGTGCAGGATGAACACGAAGCGGCCCGCGTCCTTCAGCTTGCGCTGCACGGTGACCAGGTCGAATTCACGGCCGACCGCTGCGCGCCCCGCCGCGTCCAGGCCGTGAAGTGCCGCGAACTCGTCGAGCCTCGCCGAGACGAAGGCGTCGTCGAACGTCTGATAGCTGTCGTTCAGCAGCGCCACGAGGTCGTAGACGCGGGGACCGAGTAGCGCGTCCTGGAAGTCGATCCACACGAGCCGCTCGGACCCGGGCTCGCCGACCACCATGAGATTCCGGCTCTGGTAGTCGCGATGCACGAACCCGCGGGGCAGGTCGGCAATCATGCGCGCGAGCGAATCCGCTGCCTCGTCGAAGACGCCTCGCTCCTCCGGGCCGAGCTCGACGCCACGCGCCTCGAGCGCCCATTCGCGGAAGTGATCGATCTCCCAGCGCAAGAGGTCGTAGTCGAAGGCGCGCTCGGTCACGATCGACCCCTTCGGAAGAGACCGGAGCGCCTGCTGGGCGCGAGCGAGGTCCGCGACCGCGAGCTGGTAGACCGCCTCTCGTCGTTCCGGCGCGTGCTCCAGGTAACGAGCGAGCGTATCGTCGCCGAGATCCTCGACGACCAGGAAGCCGTCGGCCGAGCCGTCGCCGAGTAACCGAGGCACGCACACTCCGCGCGCCTCGAGGAGATCGCGCACCTCGAGGAACGGCCAGCGGCGCCCCTTCTCCTCCACCTTGGCGATCTCGTCGGGCGTGCCCGCCTCCGGAACGTACATGGCGACCGCGCTCCTCTCCGGAGCGAGCGCGACGCGAAAAAAGCGACGCGTCGAGGCCCCACCGGGCATCTCGCGAGCCGCGAGAGGAGTGGGCTTGCCGGTGAGACGCTCGACCAGGCGAGCGAGCTTCTCGAGCGGGACGGGGGCGGTGCTGCCCATGCTAGCCGGTGGTACTACCGCGCTCGGGCCGCCGGGGGTAGGCGTTCGGACACGGTCGCGCGGCCAGGCGGGCGGGTGAGAGCCGTCGA
This sequence comes from uncultured Polyangiaceae bacterium, assembly GCA_964442485.1. Classification (GTDB taxonomy): domain Bacteria; phylum Myxococcota_A; class Polyangia; order Polyangiales; family Polyangiaceae; genus DASZVB01. The sequence continues at coordinate 36,416 of CAYUAW010000010.1, read as the reverse complement.
TTGCGCGAGCGGATGACCCTCGTCGAGCCCCGCGACCGCCGCGTGGCCTTCCCGAGAAGCGCAATCGGAAAATTCGGTCCGACCAATACCACCGTGGTGCGCGGGCGGCGTGACCGGCTTCCCGCGCAGGCCGACATCGGTGCCGGGGCGACTCTGCCTCCCGGCGAATGGTTACAAGAGGGCCGCTCAAGCAGGTGCTGCGTCGCGCCGTTCGCTACGTCGGTGCATGACGCGACGGTAACCAGGTGCCGAGAGCGCCAGAGGTAAACCGGGGCGCGCCAAGCCCGCGGGACGATTGCGCGTTTCTCCGCAATGGCGTTGACGCAGGTCCCTGGCTCGGGGAATGGTACCGCCCATGTCGAGTCGGCACCGCGCCACCGGCCGAGTTTCGGGGCGCCTGATGCAGCGGGTCCTCGTCCTCGCTTCGGCACTTCTTCTCTTCTCGTTCGCGTCGACGTCGCACGCCTATCCCTGGATGATCCGCCACGGGTACGCCAAGTGCGAGTCGTGTCACACGGATCCGATGGGCGGCGAGACGCTCACGGCCTTCGGCCGCGTGATGAGCGACACGACGCTCTCCACGCGCTGGGGCGAGAAGGACCCGTCGAGCAAGGCCGAGCTGCTGTTCGGCATTCCGGAACCGAAGGAGCTCCGTGTCGGCGGGAGCGTCCGCTACATGGACCTGGACTACAGCCTGCCGTATAACCACCAGCCGTCCAAGACCGACTACTTCCCGATGCAGGTCGATGCCTACGGGCAGCTCACGCTGTTCGATCATCTGAAGATCGGCGGGAGCCTGGGTGTCTCGCGGACAACTGGGGGAAGGCTCGAGGCGCGAGCCGCGCAGATCACGAAGGGCAACAACGACGGAGACTGGGACGCTGTCTCGCGCTCGCACTGGATCGGCTATCAATTCAACGACGCCTTCATGCTGCGCGCCGGGCGCATGAATCTGCCTTTCGGCATCCGCATGCCCGAGCACACCATGTGGGTGCGCACTGCGACGCGCACCGATCGGGAATCAGCGCAGCAGCACGGCGTCGCCCTCGACTACAGCGCCGGGCGTGTGCGAGGGCAGATCATGGGCATCCTGGGCAACTACCAGATCAGCCCGGACGCCTATCGCGATCGCGGATACAGCCTCTATGGCGAGTACCTGCTCGCGCCGAGGGCGGCGATTGGCGTGAGCAGCAAGGTGACGCACGCGAAGACGGATCGTTTCGACGCCTTGCCGGAGACGCGCCAGGCGCACGGGCTCACGGGCCGATGGGCCCCAGTCACGCCCGTCGTCCTGCTCGCGGAAGCGGATCTGCTGGTGTCGGATCAGGCGACGACCGGATACACCGGCATGCTTCAGGCGGACTACGAGATCATCCAGGGCCTCCACGGCATGTTGACGGGCGAGCTACAGGACACCGGCCGCCTCTCCAATTCACCGAGCGGCATCGGGGCAGGCAAGAGCCAGCTTGGCGGCTGGATCACTCTTTCCTGGTTCTTCTTCACGCACTTCGACGCTCGCGTCGACTTCGTCATGCGCCAGAACGTCGCCCCCACGCTCCTGTCGCAGATCCACTGGTACTTCTAGGAGCATGAAGATGCTTTCGAGCACGCGAAGAGCCCTCCGCGCGAGCCTGTTTTGTGCGATCGCTGCCACGTGCGCGCTTGCAGCACCGTCAGTGCACGCGGATCCCCGCTTCCCCCCGGAGCTCAGGATGGCCCTGCCCAACCTGACATGCGATCCACCTTGCACGATCTGCCACCTGACCCTCGCGGGGGGGCTCGGGACGCTGCGGAGCGGCGGTATCGGCGCTGAGTGGCTGAGCATGGGGTTCGGACTCGACATCGGTAACCCCGCCAGCGTCATCACGGCGTTGAACAACGCGAAGTCGGCCAATTCGGATGCCGATGGCGACGGCATGTCGGACTACCTGGAGCTTTCCATGGGAGAGAATCCGAGCGATCCGAAGAATCTCGCGCCCCTCTGCCCCGCCAACGCGACCAAGCCGCTCGTTTACGGTTGCGCACGGGTCTCTCCGCAGGGTCACGTCGACGACGTCGCCGCCGCGGCGAGTGCGCTGGTGGTGCTGCTCGGCATTGCCGCACTGCGACGTCGTCCCGCACGCACCACTCCGTAGGCACCTTCCGTCGCAGCGAGGTCGTTGCGCAACCCGCGCGTCGCGAGGGCGCGCCAGGGTAGAGCGTCCGAACCGACCGAAACCCCGGCGCGACGACACTCTCCGTCAGGGAAGGGGTGTCTCATGGGAGCGCCGATGCGGGGGGCCGTTCGTCTATTTTCGTCCATCGCGCTGTGCGTCGGCGCCGCGCTGCTCTCGGGGTCCGCTGGCGCGAACCCTGCATTCCCAGGCAAGCTGCGTGAGCTGGTACCGATGCCGTGCCGGCCTCACTGCACGCTCTGCCACAGCAAGGAAGAGGGCGGGACCGAGAACCTGCGCCCGATGTCCCTCGTGCAGAGCTGGTCACCGATCGGTCTCGATGGCCGTAACGCGGATTCACTCGACGCGACGCTCATCATGAATGTCGCCGCCGCCGGCATCGATACAGACGGTGATGGCACGCCGGACATCGCCGAGCTCGCCGCAGGCGAGGACCCGGATGATCCAACGCCCCACAAGCTGCTCGTGTGCGCCCCCGATGAGATTGTCTACGGCTGCCTTCGCGTCGCGAAGCAGGGTGCGATGGACGACGGATGCGGTCGTGGTTGCCGTCGTCGCCTTGCTCGGCCTGGCGACACTACGGCGTCGAAGCTTGCGGCCCGTCTAGGCGCCGCCCGCGCCGCCGGTGTCGGCGCCGCCGGCACCGCCCGCGCCGCCTGTCTCTGCGCCGCCCGCGCCGCCAGAGGCCGCGCCGCCCGTCTCTGCGCCGCCTGCGCCTGCGGCGCCACCCGATGCGGCGCCGCCCGACGCTGCACCGCCGGTCGCGGCACCCGCGGCGCCGCTCGAGCCTCCCGAGGCGCGCCCGCCGGTGCCCGTCGTTCCGCCCGCGGAGCTGCCGGAATCAGGGCCGCCGGAGTCGGTTCCGGTGCCGCCAGAGCCTGTGCTCGCGTCCCCGGCATCCGCGCCCCCGCTTTGCGTGCCACCGGTCCCGGAGTCGGTCGGCTTGGCCCCGCCCGCGGCGGCGTCGCTTCCGCTCTTGCCGCCGGCACCCGTTGCGCCGCTGGAGCCGCTGTCCTGGACGAACGAGGCATCCCCGAGGTCGTTTTTGATCTTGCTTCGATCGATGTCGACCAGCAGCGTGCAGGCTGCGGCGAACGGGAAGGCCAGGGCAAGGACGGCGAAGCGGGAAAGCGATGCCATATGGGGACTCGTCCGAATCTTGCACTCGCTCGATCCCCCGATGCAAGCGACGTTTCGCGGCATGGGAAAAGGCCCGGGCGTTGCTCCCGGCCATGGTCCCACGGTTGTCCCGTGGCGACCCTTCGTTCTTCACGAAGCGCGTCTCGTCACGCTGTCACGCGACGGCAACGGGTCGCCGCGTCAGGGCATGGCGGGCGGCTTCGCGGAACCCGCGGCGAGCGGGAAGCACGGAAACCCGAGGCCGGCAACGGATCCGAAGAGGTTGCACATCTCGCCGCTGAAGACCTCGTTGGTGCCGACGAGCGTGTTGTCCGTCGTGTTGTTGATGTCGCAGGAGAAGCGCAGTCGCTCGCCCTCCTGCATCACGAGCATTCCGCTATAGCCCCCGGAGGTGCGCGTCGTCGGGTCCGCCTTCGGGTTCTGCACGACGGTGTCGTACGTGTACGTCGGCGCTTCCGCCCAGTCGTAGTTGTCGTAGACCGTGTCGGTGCTGCCGTCGGCGTGGTCCCAGTACACGACGAACCGCGTGTTGTGGGAGTGCGCATGGCCGAAGAGGGTCACGACGCGCTCGGTGGATTGCGCAGGGATCGCGTTCTTGATGTCGCAGGTGCTTCCGACCGTCGTCTGCGTGTGCGGGGGCACGCTGACCGGCGTGAAACCGCCGAGCATGCCGAGGTTCGTCGTGACCTCGCTCTTGTCCTTGTAGAGCAAGTTCACCCACACCTCCCGTAGCGTGACCTTGTCCGTCGCGTTGTAGAAATGGAGCTGAAGATCCAGGGGGGTGTGCGGATCGAGGCCGCGGCCGAGGCCCTCGTCTTCCGGGGGGACGATGCCGCCGGGCGGCAGATCCTCGACGGTGTGCTGTGTCCCACCGATGGAGCTGATGATGGAGCTCTTGCAGGGGCCCCAGCCATCCGGAGTGGTGTCGTCCGACGTCGTGATGATCATGTGATGCGACCCGGGCCGCATGCGGTACTGCTGCTTGAAGTAGTACCTGCCGACGTCGTTCGGCGTGCTGAGGTGGTAGCACTCGGTCTTCTCGTCGCCGGGGTTCATGGTCCAGATGGCGTCGGGGTTGTCGTAGTCGTCCGGGCCGACGTGGAGCTGCAGCCCCTCCTCCTCTGCAGGAGGCAGGATGCAGTTCTCGTCCCCTGGAAACGACGTACTGAGGCCGCAGCCCATGGACGCGGCGCCGGCATCGTCGCTCGTCGTGGTGGGCTTCGCGGACTTGTCCTTCGCGCCGGAGCTCGCGTGGGAGTCGGTGCTTCCGCACCCAGCGGCGCCCAGCGCCGCCATCGTGGAGACCAGGGCGACAGACGTAGAAAGCCTTTTCATCGCGTTCCCTTTCGCGAGCCCTGCCGTCGTATCAGTCGGCCAGCCGGAGTGTGTCGAAAGTTAGTGGAACGTTCGTACCAGAAGGGTCGTGAATATCTTCGCCGCTCGATACGAAATCCCGCGAAGAACACTGCAATTTTCCGTTCCTCCTTCCCGCCGTGCCCGCCCGTTCCACCGCCGGCGCGTCCGATCGCGCATGGAAGCTGCATGATACGCTGGCCCAAATGAAGGCCTTATCCTTGCTGGCTCCGCTCGCCGCTGGACTGCTTTCCGCCCCGGCCGCGTTCGCCCAGTATGCCCAGCAGCCTCCTGCACAGGGGGCCTACGGGACGGCGCCGGCATCGTCGCAGCCTCCCATCGAATCCGGCGGGCTCGCACCACCGCCGTCGACCTCGACCGACACGCCCGAGGTCGCCCAGACCGAGGCGAAGCTCGACGAGGCCGAGAAGAAGGACTCCGGACGCGGGCTGGAGTGGATCTGGCTGAACGCCGAGTTCGGCTTCGAACACCTCGGGCTCCAGACCTTCAGCGCCAACAACCTGGTCGACGCCGGCATCGTCGGCACGACGCAGACTGGGCTCATGTACGGCGTCGGTGCCGGCGTGCGCCTGGTGTTCGTGACGCTCGGCGCGCGCTTTCGCATCGCGACGCTCAGCGCATTCGACGTGTGGACCCTCAATGCCGAAGCGGGGTTGCGGATCCCGCTGGGTCAGCTGGAGCCGCACCTGTCTCTCGGCGCAGGGTTCGCGTCGCTCGGGTCGTTCAGCGCCTCGGACCTGGGCGGCGTCAGCCGCGGCAACGTCGACATCACCGGGTACGACATTCGTGCGGGCGGCGGTCTCGACTACTACGTGACGCCGATCTTCTCTGTGGGCGCATCCGTGACGTTCGAGATCCTCGGGCTCTCACGGCCGGGGATCACCCAGGTGGCGCAGAGCGGGCAGGGCGCCTCTCAGGGTGACCTCTACAAGCTCAGCGGTTCGAGCCTCGGCTCCGCGTTCTCGGGCGCGCTCGTCCTCGGACTCCACTTTTGATCGGCCGGGCCATCCTGGCCGTTCTGCTGGGGCTCGTACCCCTGGCCGCGGCGGGCTGGCTCGTGCGCCGGGTGCGCCGCGTGCGCGCCGTTTCCCTTCGCCTTTCGGGGGCGCTGATGCTGGGCGGCGGCGCAGCGGCGTTTGCGACGTTCCTCGCCGAGCGCGCCGTTTTCCGTTTCATGGAGGTCTCGATCGAGGCGACGCCGGGCACCGGCCTGACGGCGCTCCTCGCGCTGCTGCTCTTCGCGTCCCCGCTGGAGGAGGCCGCGAAGGTGGCCGTGGTGTGGCCGACGGTCGCGCTGCGACGGCTCGACACGCCCGGCGTCGGCGTGCTCTTCGCGGTCTGTGCGGCAGCCGGGTTCGCCGCGGTCGAGACGGCGCTGCTCATACAGACAGCCGAGCCGTCGCCCCTCCGGCTGGTTCGCGCTGCCGCCGGCATCCCGGCGCACCTCTTTTGCGGCGGACTCTGGGGTTACGCGCTCGGCGCGCGCGCGCGCTCGGGCAGCCGCTGGTTCGGCACCGCCTGGCTCCTCTCGGTCGGCGTGCATGCCCTCTACGACCACATCGTGTTCGGCCGGGGTCCGGGCATGTTCGTCATCGCGGTGCCGATGCTTCTGTCCATGGCAATTGTCACATGGAGCGCTCTCCGCGACATCGCTCCGTCGGGAGCCGGCCACGTCGCGCTCCCGCTGCACTTGCCGGAGCCGCCGTCGCTGCGTGACGTCCGGCAGGCGCTCCGCCGCACGGACGAGCCCCTCGCGCTCCGGTGGATCGTCGTTGGTGCGCTCGTGAACCTGGGGGCGGCCATCGTGTGCGTCGCCTGCGCCGTGCTGCTCGCGCGCCGCTTCGGCATCGACATGTCGCTCGCCGACGAGGCGGACATGCGCTCGAACGGTCCCCTGGTGATCGTCGCTGCGGCGCTGCTCACCGCCTTTCCCGTCGCGGGCTATCTCGTCGCGCGCGCGAGCGGCGCTCACAGCATGCTGGAGCCGGCCTTCGCCGCGGGGCTCGCGATGGCGCTCACCGTCGCCATTCTGTCGGTCACGGCGCCATCGGCCGTGATCTTCGCGTTCGCGGTGGCGCCCATCGCGTTCGGGCTCGCATGCGGGGGGGCGTGGTTCGGCATGGACAGCTGATCTTCAGCCGCTCGCGCTCGCCTTTCGCTATCCTCCTCGGTCAAAGGCAGATGTCCGAAGGGCCCATGTCACTGTTCCCCCGTCATCCGGAGACGGAGCGGCCCGGCGTGGTGCAGAAGATGGGCAAGAGCACGCTCGGCGCCTACGAGCAGACCTTCGGCTTGCTGGAGACGCTCGTCGGCGCATTCGCCTCCCAGTTCGAGCCGGGGCTCGCCGCGCGCTCCGTCGCGTCGCGCCTGGCCATCCGGCAGATGTTCTTCACGGGCTTCGAGGCGCTGCCGCTCGTCAGCATCATCGCCATGTTCGTTGGGGCGACCATCGTCGTGCAGATGCAGACGGTGACGGCCCAGCTTCCGGGGGAGATGATCGGCCGCATCCTCGTCGCGGTGGTGCTGCGCGAGCTCGCTCCGCTCACGACGGCGATCATCGTCGCCGGGCGCTCCGGCACGGCGATCGCGACGGAGCTCGGCAACATGAAGGCGAACTCCGAGATCCTCGCGCTGTCCTCGCTCGGCATAGACCCGCTAAGGTTCGTGGTCTGGCCGCGGATGATCGGCGCAATCGTCGGCGTGATGGTGCTCACGGTGTACTTCGGGATCATCGCGATCATCAGCGGCTACACGACGGGGGTCGCCATGGGCGCTTCGAGCTTCGCGGCGTTGCAGGCCGGGTTCTCCGAGGGGCTCGTGAAGGGGGACATCGTCCTCTTCTTCCTGAAGTGCGGCGGTCTCGGGCTTCTCGTGGGGTGGTTCTCCTGCCACTACGGGCTCGAGGTGCGCGTGTCGCCCACGGAGGTGCCGCAGAAGGCGAGCAAGGCCGTGATCATGACGCTGCTCGGCTGCGTCGTTTACAACGCCCTCGTCACGGCGGGGTTCTACATGATCGTCGGGCCGCCGGTGCGCTGATGCCGGAAAGGATGTCGCTCCCGCCGGACGCGCATCGCGGCATCAGCCTGAAGGGCGCGTCGTTCCACTATCCGCGCGCCGAGGTGCTCACGAACGCGAGCCTCGACGTGCCGAAGGGCAGCGCCTTCGTCATCAGCGGGGCGAACGGCGCAGGCAAGAGCACGCTTCTGTACATCCTGGCCGGCCTCATCCGTCTCGAGCACGGTGCTCTCACCATCGGCGGTTACCGCCCCGACCCGCTGCGGCCGAGCGAGCTCACCCGACGCGGGGTGCGCAGGGGGTTCGTCTTCCAGGAAGGCGGCCTTCTCTCGAACATGAACGCGCTTGCGAACGTCGCGCTCGCGCTCCGCTACCATGCGGACCTGCTCGGGCTCTCCATCGCCGATGTCGAGAAGCGCGCGAAGGCAGCGCTCGACCGGGTGCGCATCACGCAGAACGAGATGTACGAGCTGCCGGCGCATCTTTCGTTCGGCGTGCGCAAGAGGGTCGCGCTCGCCCGCGCCATGGCGATCGAGCCGAAGTTCTTCTTCTTCGACGACCCCGACGTGGGGCTGGACGCCCGCACGGGCGGGCTGGTCCACGAGATCCTCGGCGGGTACCGCGACGATCCGGAGGTCACCATGCTCGTTGCGACGAACCGCGAGAGCCTCGTCGAGCGGCTCGGGATTCCGAGCTACATCCTCTTGAACGGGCGCATCATCGAGCGGCAGAACATCCCGGTGTCGAGCGGGCCGCCGCCCCGCAGCGTCGCCTGACGCGCCGCGGATTTCCCCGGCGAACCACGGACTCGCCACACTAGCCGCTCTGGGCCCGCATCCGCTTCCAGACGCGCGCAACGACGCGGCTGCCCAGGATGGGAGAGGCGCGCTGCAGGGTATCGATGGCGCGAGCGCCGCGGGCGACGAGCACACGGGGCTGGTTCTTCCGGATGGCGAGCACGATGCGATCGGCGATCATCTCCGGGGGCTGCATCTTCCGGGCGAAGCGCTCCACCAGCCCGGGCTTCATGTTGCCGCCCGTCTGGTCGCCGTACCGCGCGTCGCGAACGATGTTGGTGGCGACGCCGGCCGGGTGCACGCTCGTCACGCCGACGTGCGTGCTCGAGAGCTCGGCGCGGAGCGACTCGGAGAGCCCGCGCACGGCGAACTTGCTCGCACAGTAGGCCGACTGCATTGGAACACCGAGGATCCCGAAGATGCTCGAGAGGTTCACGATGTGCGCCTCGTCGGCCGCGAGCAAGGCTGGCAGGAAGAGCTTGCACCCGTGCACGACCCCCCAGAAATTGACGCCCATCAGCCATTCGAAATCGTCGAGGCTCTGCTTCTCGAAGGTCGATACGACGGTCACCCCCGCGTTGTTCACGAGCACGTGCGCGCTGCCGTGGAAGGACAGCACCTCGTCGACGAGGGCTTCCATGCTGGCGCGCTTCGACACGTCGACCACGTGCCGGCTCGCGCGACGGCCGAGAGCTTCGACGGCCTCCGCCGTCTCGGCGAGAGCGGCTTCGTTGCGATCGCACAGGGCCAGGTGGCAGCCGGCGCGCGCCAGCCGATCGGCGACGGCGCGGCCGATGCCGCCTCCGGCGCCGGTCACGACCGCCGTGCGTCCTTCGAGTCGTTTCATGGACGCCTGAATACTCTGGCCGTTCGAGCCACACCAGAACGGCGAGCGGCTCGTGGGCCCGGACGGGAACGGGTTGATCCGCGTTCGGGTCTTCGGCAACGTTGAGGGCATGCAGCGGTGTGGACAGCGTGCCGTGCTGATGGTCACTCGCGTGGTCGAGGGGACGAGCACGTCCGTGGCGCGGCGCCGCGTCGAGCTCACCTGCGGCCTTGCCTCCGGTCACCTCGGTGAGCACCAGGACCCGGCGCACGGGGAGCACTGGGCCGGAAAGCCTGGCCAGACGCCGACCCTGCTTCGCCACGAGGAGGACGACGCATAGCCAGTCAGGCCAGATTCTCGAAACATTACGCCGTCATGCCTAGCGGAGCGGCAGCTGATATCCTCCGGGGCGTGCAATCGTTCGCCGGAGAGAGAGCAGGTCCGAGCGCGGCAGAGCCGAGCCCCGGGCCCGTCCGCCGGATGAACGAGCTGCCGCTTCCCTCGGTGCTCTCGAGCTGGACGCGCGTCATCGTCGACGCCCTCGAGGGCCTCGGCATGGAGGCGGACGACGTGCTCGCCGCCGCGGGGCTGTCTCGTGGCGCGCTGAAGGATCCGAATTCGCGCCTGCCCATGACGTCCTCCGCCCGGCTCTGGCAAGCCGCCGCGGTGAAGGCGAACGATCCGGCCTTCGGCCTGCGGGCGTCCCGCTACGTGAAGCAGACGACGTTTCACGCGCTGGGCTACGCCGTCTTCGCGAGCGCCACGCTGAGGGACGCCCTTCACCGTCTCGTCCGTTACAGCCACCTGGTGAGCGACGGGGCCGAGCTCGTGCTGGAGGAGAAGAGCGACGCCGTGCGGCTGGTCTTCGTGCCGGAGTCGGGAGCGCCTTCGCCATCCGTGGAGGCACTCGACGCGGTGATGTCCCTCATCGTCCGCACCTGTCGCGGCCTGACCGACCGCTCCTTCAGCCTGCACCGGATCGAGCAGCGACGTCCCGAGCCGGCGGACACCTACCCGTACCGCCGCTTCTTTCGCTGCGAGGTCGTGTTCGACGCACCCGTCAACGCGCTCACCATCGGGTCGCGCGTGCTCGATCGCCCGCTCTCGACGTCGAATCCCGAGCTCGCACTGCACAACGATCACCTCGTCCGTCGTTACCTCGCCGAGATGCGGCAGGGGTCCATGCTCGACCGCGTGCGCGCGGTCCTCGCCGAGCGGCTCACTGGCGACGCGTCACCCGCGGCGGTCGCGGCCGCACTCGGGACCAGCGTGCGAAGTCTTCAGCGACGCCTGCGCGATCAGGGGTTCTCCTACGTGACCATCTTGAACGAGACGCGACGACAGCTCGGCACCGCGTACCTGCTCGAAGAGCGTTACTCGGTCACCGAGATCGCGTTTCAGCTCGGTTTCGACGATGCGAGCGCATTCGCACGCGCGTTCAGACGGTGGACCGGCCTCTCGCCGTCCGAATATCGCGCGCGCGCCGCCGGCCACGAGTCTTCCGGGTAGCTTCTGGCTGGCTTCGGTCTTTGCGCCGCGTGGCGCGCGCAGCACGGTGTCTGGCGCCGCGAGTCGAGCAGCGCCCGGTCCCCGGGTGGTAGGACCACTTCGAGCTCGCGGCCCAGCGGCTGGCGGGACCAGAAAACATGCCGAATCTCACGATTCTCGGCTCCGGCAGCTACGTCCCGGGCGAGCCGGTCCCGAACGAGCACCTCTCGCGCGTGATGGACACGAGCAGCGAGTGGATCCGCAAGCGGACCGGAATCGAGGCCCGTCACTACGCCGCCGACGGTACTGGCGCGAGCGATCTCGCCCTGCCGGCGTGCGAGGCCGCGCTCGACGCGGCAGGGCTCGAGCCCGCGGACGTCGACTACATCCTCTTCAACACGATGACGCCCGATTACCTGCTTCCGGGCTCGGGCACGTTGCTCGGCGCGAAGCTCGGCATCCCCGGCGTCCCGGCGCTCGACCTGCGCCAGCAGTGTGCGGCCGTGCCCTTCAGCCTGCAAGTCGCCAATGGTCTTCTCGCCACCGGCGTGGCTCGCACCATCCTGCTCGTCGGGGCGGACGTGCACTCCGGATTCATGCCGTGGAGGGACTGGGCTGCGCTCGACGGGCACGGCACCGTCGAGCCCGAGGACTACCGGCGTGCGACCGATCATCGCGGGGTGTCGGTCCTGTTCGGCGACGGCGCGGGCGCGCTCGTTCTCGGTGACCGCGGCGAGTCGTCGTCGGGTCTCCTCGCCTCGAAGGTCGCGAGCGACGGACGCCACCACGACGCGCTTCGCATCGCCGCCGGCGGTTTCCGGCGTCGTCCGTACCTGACGCCGGAGACGCTCGCTGCCGGGGACCAGTTTCCAGCGATGAAGGGCAAGGATCTGTTCCGCGCCGCCGTGCAGCGGCTGCCGGAGGTCGTGCGCGAAGTCTGCGATACCGCGGAGGTCGCCCTCGACGACGTCGACTGGTTCGTCGCGCACCAGGCAAACGACCGCATCAATCAGAGCGTGAAGGAGTCCCTCGGGCTCCCCGACGAGAAGGTGCCGTCGAACATCGCGCGCTACGGCAACACGTCGAGCGCCACGATCCCGATCCTGCTGGACGAGCTGCTCCGTTCGGGCCGCATGCACGCGGGCCAGCTGGTTTGTCTCTTTGCCCTCGGCGCAGGGCTGAACTGGGGCGCCGCGTTGATGCGCCTCTGAACCGTGAAGGTCGGAGGCGCGGGAAGGTGAAAAACGTGTCGACAGACAGAGCCGATATCCTGAACAGAATGAAGAGCGTGATCTCCGAGCAGCTCGAGGCGGACGTTGCGTCCCTGACCGAGAAGACGTCGTTCGTGGACGATCTGGGCGCGGACTCCCTCGCCGTCGTCGAGCTGGTGCTCGCGATGGAGGAGGCGTTCGGCGTCGCGATCCCCGACGACGAAGCCGAGAACCTTCGCACGATCGGTGACGCCGTGGACTACGTCGTGGCGCACGCCGGCTCGGGAGGGAAGGCGAAGGCCAAAGCGTCGTGAACCGGAGAGTCGTCGTCACGGGCGTCGGTGCGGTGAGCCCCTGCGGGCCCGACGTGGCGTCGACGTGGGCGGGCGTCGTCGAAGGCCGGAGCGGCATCCGCGCCATCACGGCCTTCGACACCGCCGAGTATGCTTCAAAGATCGCCGGCCAGTGCTGGGATTTCCAGCCGGAGACGGTGATCCCGAAGCGCGATCTCCGGACGATGGACCGATTCATCCAGCTCGCCCTCGTCGCATCCGACGAGACGATGCGGGGCGCGGGGATCGCGGAGGACGCGCCCATCAAGCTTCGCACCGGGACGCTCGTGGGCGTGGGCATCGGCGGGCTCGCGTCCATCGAGAACATGACGCGGACGCTGGCGGAGAAGGGGCCGAATCGCATCACGCCTTACTTCATCCCGTCGACCATCTCGAACCTTGCTCCCGGCCAGGTCTCGATGCGCTTCGGGTTGAGGGGGCCGAGCTTCACGCACACGAGCGCGTGCTCCTCTGGTGCCCACGCCATCGGTGAGGCGTTCCGTGCCATCGTGCGCGGCGACATGGACGCATGCGTCGCGGGCGGCGCAGAGGCGGCCATCACCCCGCTCGGCGTGGCAGGGTTTGCCGCCATGCGAGCGCTCTCGAAGCGCAACGACGCGCCTGCCCGCGCGAGCCGTCCCTGGGACGTCGATCGCGACGGCTTCGTCATCGCAGAGGGCGCCGGGCTCGTGTTCCTCGAGGAGCGCGACCACGCCGTGAAGCGCGGCGCGACGATTCACGCGGAGATCGTCGGCTACGGTGCCAGCGCGGACGCCTATCACCTGACCCAGCCCGCGCCGGAGGGCGAAGGTGCGCAGCGTGCGATGCGGGCGGCTCTCGCCGACGCGAACCTCGACGCGAGCGCGATCGACTACGTGAACGCGCACGGCACGTCGACGCCGACCGGCGATCTGCTCGAGGTCGAAGGAATCCGTTCCGTGTTCGGCGCCCACGCCGCGAAGGGCCTGTGGGTCTCGAGCACCAAGAGCGTCACGGGCCACTTGCTCGGCGCAGCGGGCGGGCTCGAAGCGGTGCTCTCCGTGCTCGCGCTCCGCGAAGGCATCGCCCCCGGAACGATCAACCTCGACAACCCCGAGCCATCGCTCCAGGGCCTCGATCTGGTACCGCACGAGTCGCGTCGCCGGAAGCTCGGCTACGTGCTGTCGAACTCGTTCGGTTTCGGCGGTACGAACGCGGTGCTGGTGTTCGCGAAGGCCTGAGCCGAGCGAGGGACGAGTTTCACGGTGCGGCGTCGTCGCTGGAGCCTGCGTCGACCGGCACGATGCAGCCGACGGTCACTCCGCAGGAAGACGTCGTCTGGTAGCAGGGCAGGTTCTGTGGGCACGAAGGAACCTGCTCGTCGCCTGCGGCGCAATGAGGGATGCACGCATTGTCCGCGTTCTGGCACCAGATGGTCGTGCAACACGTCGTCTTGGTGATGCATCCGCCGTTGGTGCATGCCTCCTGGCCCGGGATCTGGACCTGATTGGCGTCGCACACGGGGATCGCAAGGCAGCAGCCGCCGCCACCGTAACCGTAGCCACCGTATCCGTATGGGTATCCACCGTTGCCCAGGTACTGGCCGTTGCCGCCGTACGGGTATCCACCGTTGCCCAGGTACTGGCCGT
>CAYUAW010000010.1:19625-22331 GCA_964442485.1 uncultured Polyangiaceae bacterium | reverse complement strand
CCACCGTTGCCCAGGTACTGGCCGTCGCCGCCGTACGGGTAGCCGCCGTACTGGTAGCCACCGTAACCGTACTGGTAGCCACCGTAGCCGTACTGGTAGTAGCCCCCCGAACCGAAGTCGTACCCCCCGGCACCGGGAGGGATACCCACGTCGTCCGTAGCGCCTGCTCCGTGGTCCAGGATGCCCGTAGCGCCGCCTGACTCTGTGCCCGGCACGCCGGAATCCGACGCGCGCTCGCGAATATCGGTGATGCCCCCGCACGCCGTCACGACCAGTGCGCCAATGAATGCAACGCGAAGTCGGCAAGTCATGTCGAGGTCGCGTCCAGCAAGACCGATGCCTAGGGTCGCCACGTGCGAAGCCCCGCTTCGAGCACCGGTTTCGAGAATCAAAACGCGGGTTTTTCGGAGTGGTCTGGCTGGCGCGACGCGTGTGCCGACGTGTGCCAGCTCGAGTGAGTCGTGCGAATCGGTGTCGCATGCTCGCGCGCGCAGGCGCTGGTGCAACAAATCGAAAGAATCGCGCAAAGGCTCCTCAGCGGGGCGGCTTCAGGCTGCTCACGATGCAAGAGAACATTTCACGTCGATCCGTCCTCGCAGTGCTCGGCTCCGTCGGGGCTGCTTACTTCGCCGGCGCCTGCTCGTCCTCGGTGGAGGGGGCATCAGCGGACGCGAGCAGTGGCGGTAGCTCGGGCGACGGGAACGCGGCGGGTGGAACCGCCGCGGGCGGCTCTCCGGCGACCGGAGGCACCGGCGGGGCGGTCACCTCCAGCGGCTCCGGTGGGAGCTCCCCCACGAGCAATACGACCTGTCAGGTGACGCCGGAGGAGACCGCGGGCCCCTATCCCGACAAGCTCGGCATGCTGCAGGACTCCGAGTACTTCCGGAAGGACATCACCGAGGGCAAGACGGGGTTGCCGCTCACCCTGACGCTGACCGTCTCGAACACCAACGGTTCCTGCGCGCCGCTCGCGAACGCCGCCGTCGAGATCTGGCACTGCGACGCCGACGGCAACTACTCCGAGTACACGCAGCCCGGCTACGACGGCACCGGCGAGACGTTCCTGCGCGGCATCCAGACTACCGACCGCAACGGCCAGGTGACGTTCACGACGATCTACCCCGGCTGGTACGCGGGTCGCGTCACGCACATCCATCTCCAGGTGTACGTTTCCGGAAAGGTCGTCAAGACGAGCCAGATTGCATTCGACGAGGCGACCACGAGCGCCGTCTACAAGACAGCCGCCTACTCGACGCACGGACAGAGCCCCCTCACCAACGCAGCCGACATGGTCTTCTCCGACGGCGACGAATACGAGCTCGCGACGCTGAAGGGCTCCACGACCAGCGGCTACACCGCGACACTAGACGTCGGAGTCGCGGTCTAACGCACCCATACCCATCCCCCATCCCCTAGCTCTACCTCTAGCCCTGGCCCTGGCCCAACCTCTACCTCAGCCCCCGATACTCCCCGCTCGTCAGCAACTCGTCCGCCGCGATCGTCGCATGCGTCTCTTCCGCTGACGGCTGGAACCCCGGATCGAGCAGCGCCGTCAGATCGAACGCGACGAAGCGTCCGAGGGAGTGCGGTGCTTCACTCACCCAGAGGCGGCGCGTGGCGGTTTCCATGACCACTGCGTGCGTCGAGATGAGGGCATCGATTGCGCGGCGATCTCCCAGGGGCAGTGGTGTGCCACCGGGGCCCTTGCGGTCGCGGAGCAGGCGCACGGCGTCCTCGGCCGTGGCGGGATGAGCGAGCTCGCCGAGGAGCTCGTCGCCGCGGGCGCGTCGCGGCAGGGTGCTGCTCACTTCACGTACGCGCGCGTTCTTCGGGTCCGATGAGAACGGCCCCTCCAGGTGATTCGTGACCGCGGCGCGCTCCGGCAGGGGCCGGACGAAGGGTGGCGCGCCGGGCACGCGCTCCACGGCTGCTGCGTGCCCGCTCGCGTCGTTGAGAATGACGAGGTGGCTCACGAGCGGGTCCGTCTTCCCGAGTGCGCTGACGGCCTCGTCGGTGTTGCGGGCCTCCGACAGGAGACGACGGAGCTCGTGGACGACGATCTCTCCGGTAGTCCGGGTCGGTCCAGCGCGCGCGCCGTGCACGACCACGGCCAGGCCGTCGCGGTTCATTCCGCTGACGACGCCGACGAGTCCAGGCCATGCGACGGACGCGAACGGGATCTTGCCGTCCTCGCTCACCAGGAAGACGGCCTTCTGTCGATCGAAGACGTCGTCGACGTCGAAGTCGAACGCGCGGGCGAGGATCGGAGACCCTGCCGCCGCGGCGCCCGAGAACGTGAACGTCGTACAGCCCACCAGCGGCGAGTGCTCGTACCCGAGCGAGATGTCGTAGAGGGAGGCCAGGTAGACAAAGCGCTGGAAGGTGTCGAAGCGCTGGTCGAAGGGGTCCGGACGAAACGCCGCGGCGCTCGCGGCGAGCTCCGTGGCGCGCGCTTCCGACATCGCGCCGGCGAGGCCGCGATACGCGAGCTGACCGACGTCGAGCAGGAGCCAGCGGGCAGCGGGGTTCGGCACCTTCTCGTCGAGCAGCCGCCAGACGACGCTCTCCGTGTCGACCATCTCGTCGTGGAGGAGAAGCGAGTGCGCCTCGCCGAGCGCGGCGGGCG
The DNA here is from genome assembly GCA_964442485.1 of uncultured Polyangiaceae bacterium. Classification (GTDB taxonomy): domain Bacteria; phylum Myxococcota_A; class Polyangia; order Polyangiales; family Polyangiaceae; genus DASZVB01. Next base: position 19,705 of record CAYUAW010000010.1, on the reverse strand, counting down.
GTCCGGCAAGGTGGACCTCGAGCAGCCCCCCCACCGTGTGTGCCCACGACGCGCCGACCCGGCGAATCGCGCGCTCGCTG
>CAYUAW010000010.1:8750-19525 GCA_964442485.1 uncultured Polyangiaceae bacterium | reverse complement strand
AGCGAGAGGAAGAAGTTCGAGATGCCGTTGGAGAAGCGATTCGCGCGCGGCGCGCCGGCGGCGAGCAGGTCGCGTACTCCGAGCACGAGGGCGTCGTCGGATGCTTCGTACGCGGCGAGCCGCCGCGCCTCGTCCGGCAGGTGCTGTCCGTCGGCATCGACGGTGACCGCCATCGCGGCGCCGCGGGTCAGCGCGTGCTCGAACCCAGTCCTGAGGGCGGCGCCTTTTCCGCGGTTCGCCGCGTGACGGAGGACGACGGCCCCCGCGGCAGCGGCAACTGAGCTGGTCGAATCCGTGGAGCCGTCGTCGACGACGACGACCGTGCCGTCGCCAGGCGCCGCCGCGAAGCTCGCGAGCAGACCACGGACGACCTCGCCGACGGTGCGCGCCGCGTCGTAGGCGGGGACGATTGCGACGACCGGGCCCACGGTCACGGCTTCTTGAGCCAGCCGGGCGCGCCGCGATCGCGCAGCATCTGCGAGACGACGAAGCCGCCGGAGGCGGCGGCAGCGAGCGCGATGACCAGCACGACCCAGAAGGCGACGCCCGGTCCTTTGCTCACCACTCGCACGACCCGCGTGGGCTCGTTCTGTATGGTCCGGAGCGAGGGCGCCCCTGGCGGCGGCGCGGGCGGGCGCAGGCGCGGCATCGTCTGGAGAGCCGCTTCTGGAGGCCTCGCCGGCTTGGTTTCGGCAACCACGACGGTCGGTTCTGCCGGACGCTTGGGCTCGATCGGCGGCACCACCGGCGTCGGACCAGGGGGCGCGCTGCTCGGCTTCGGCGGCGCGAGGGACGCGAGAGGCGGCATCCCGGCCGCGGGCTTGGGCGTTGGAAGGACGTGGCGCTCGGCGCCTGGCGCGGCTTCCGGCTCGAGCGGCGTGTTCGGCTCGAGGGCTCGTGGACGAGGCGGCTGTCTCGGCGCACGCGAGGGCAGGGGCGGCGCGCTGCCCGACGTCGTCCGGGGATTGGGCCGCACGACGACCGGCGGGGGCGGACGAGGGACCTCGACGTTCACGGCCTCGCTGCCGCCGTCCATCGGTGGCGGCGCGTCGCTTGGACGCGGCGCGAGCTGCGCGGCGATGAGCGCCTCCGCGCGCGCCTCTCCGATGATCTGCGTCGATTCCTCGCCTTCTTCGAACGGGATGGGCTTTGCCGCGGGTGAGGGCGGCGGCACGGAGGGATTGCGTGAGGACTCGGTCGCGAGCAGCTCCCGCGCGCGGTCCGGTGCGATTACCTCCGTCGCTTCGTCGTCGAAATCGATACCGCCCTTGTCGCCCGCGGCCTCTGCGTCCTTCGACGAGCTCGCCCCGAGCGCGAGCGTCTCCTCGTCGTCTTCTTCGTCCCAGTGCTGCTCGACGTTGACGGCGTCCGGCTTCGCGGGTTCGCGGCTCTCGGCGGCTCCGCGTACGGGGCGCCCCGGAAACCGCAGGGTCGTATCGGCGACGCGGGTCGCTTCTTCTTCGCCTTCCCAGTCCGCGGCGTCCGTCGTCGGTGGCGGCGGCGTCAACGAGGGGGGAGGCTCTTTTCGTGCGGTCGGCACGTTCGGGGGCCGAGCGAAGCCACGCGCCAGCAGCGCCAGGGCGAGCGCCGGGATGTCGAAGGGCGACTGCCACTCCTCCATGCCGGCCTTCCAGATGAGCGCCTCGTTCGACACCGCACCGGCCGCGTAACCCTGCACGAGCTCGACGGTCGTCATGCGGCGTCGGTTGGTTCGGCTGAGCGCCACCGTCCAGCGCTCCTCGGGCCGGCTCGGCGGCATCGTCGACGGCCGCGTGCCGGGCAGGGTCTGTGAGCCCGGTCGCGCTGCCAGCGAAACCGACGTGGTCGAGCGTCGAGTCGCGCCGGGCGGCCCAGGCGGTCCCTCCACCAAGATCTCGCTGCCGCACCTCCGACACTTCGTTCGGATGCGTTTGCCGCGGACCTTCTCGTCGGGAACCGCGTATCGGGTCCCGCATTTCTCGCAGGCGAACTGCATTACGGCGTCGTCTTCGTACTCCGGCGGATTCTAGTACGAGCCGTACGCCCGCAGTCGCATGTTCTTCACAACCCAGGGTTTTCGAGTCCGGAGCGAGAAGGTAGCGTACATTCGGGGAGTGGACATCGAGGGCCCGGCCCTGGAATCTCTAATACGCTCTGCCCGGAAGCAGATCCGAACGAAAATGCAGGCGCTGCGTCTGGCCGTGCCGGCGGCTGCCAGAGCCCGCCGGGATGCCGCGATCGTCGAGCGGCTGCTGGGGCTCACCGAGGTCGCCGAGGCGCGCGCCGTCGCGCTGTTTTCGCCCATGACGAGCAAAGGGGAAATCGACCTCGGGGTGCTCGAGGCAAGAGAGCGCGCGGGGGGTCGCCGCGTCTATTATCCGCGCCTGTCCGAAGCGGCACCTGACCCGTTGGCGGTCCCCTCGCTGAGCGGCGAGCTCGCTGCGGCCTGGCTTCCCGAGCTGGTCCCGAGCGAGGCCGGGTTTCTCGAGCCCCCTCGCGCTGCCCCCGCAGCGCTGCGCGGCGAGGTCGACGTCATCGTCGTCCCGGCGCTCGCGGTGTCGCCAGCGGGTCATCGCCTCGGGTATGGGTCCGGCTTCTACGACCGGATCCTCCCCGGATACTGTCCGCCCGCGTTCGCCGTCGCCGTCGCTTACGACTTTCAGCTCATGGGAGAGCTCCCGGCGTTCGATTGGGACTTCGCCTGCCACGCCGTGGTCACGGACACGCGTACGCTCCGCGTGTCCGGTGGTATAGCGAGTCCCTAGTTCGCTGGAGCCCGCGCGCCGAGTCACCGACTCGTCACACCCGGGACGGATTCACGGCTCGTGGTGCTTCGCGGCGCAGTTGCGACAGCGCCCGTAGAGCTCGTGCTTGTGATGGTGCACCTCGAACCCGTACCGGGCCGCGACGCGATCCTGCAGGCTCTCGATCTGGGGCTCCTCGAACTCCTGGATGCTGCCGCACTCGATGCAGATGAGGTGGTCGTGATGCGCGTCGCCGTCCGCGAGCTCGTAGCGGGTGAGGCCGTCGCCGAACTTCTGCTCGTGGGCGACTCCGCCCTCCGAGAGCATCTTCATGGTGCGATAGACGGTGGCGTAGCCGACCCTGGAATCGATGGCGCGTACGCGCTCGAGCAAGCTGTCGAGGGTCACGTGTTCGGCGCTACCGAAGAAGGCGTCGACGATCAGCCGGCGTTGCTCTGTCGAGCGCAGCCCCCGTCGCAGCATGTACGCTTCGAGCGTGCGGCGCAGACGGTCCACGTCAGGGCGGCGCGGCGCCTTGCCGACTGCCTTCTGAGCGCGCTCTTCCCCGGTGGGCACCATGAAGAGCTATCGCCCGGGCGGGTACTGGGTCAAGCCGCCCCGGATGAATAGGGCTTGCCGGGGCGGAATCCGCCCCCACAGACGGAACGGATCGCGGCGCTGGGCGTGCTGACCGGCTCGCAGCCCTGTGCTCCGGAGGACTTCATCGGGTTCAGCGCCTGGTTCGCAAGCGCGATGCGGCGATCGTCGCGCCTAGCAGCGAGAGCAGCACCGGTGCCGTCACTGGAGCCAGGGAGATCGTCATCAAGATGGCCCCGCCCACTCCCGGGCCCGCCGCCCACAGAAGCCCCCGGCGTGCGTCACCCCGACAGCCGTGCGCGAGGCGAAGCGCGAACGCACCGTCGCGAACGTCGTCCGACGCGAGCTGGACGCTCCACTCTGCCGTGCTCGAGCCCGCGGAGTCGAGCGCGACGGATACCTCGGCGGCGGAGAGCGCGGCGTCGTCGTTCGGGCTGCGGCCGAGGACGGCGACGATGGCGCCGCCGTCCGACAGCCGTCGGATCTCGTCCCCACGGTCCGCGGGCAGCACCTCCGGCCGGATGTGATCGATGTCCACCGCGCGCCCGAGGGCTTCACACGTCTCGCGCGTGTCACCCGAAAGCAGCACCGGCTCGATCCCGACGTCGAGCAGGTGCTGTACGGCGGCGCGCGCGCCGGGGCGGAGACCGTCCTGCAATCCCACGAGCCCCGCGAGGCGACCGCCGAGCGCGACCAGGATCACGGTGCGTCCCATGGCCTCGAGATCGGTGATGCGATCCTCGGCGAGCGCGACGCTGATGCGTTCCCGCAGCATCAGGCCGCGGCTTCCGACGACCAGCGTTTGCCCGCTCGCCGCGACGGCGGTCACGCCGAGCCCCGCCTGCACGGCCGGGCTCCTGACGCCGTCGGGGCGGATACCGCGGGCTCGCGCGGCGCGCTGGATGGCGACCGCGGTCGGTCGTGAACCGCTGCCCTCCGTGCCGGCGACCAGCGCAAGGACCGTGTCAGCGTCGAAGCTGCCGAACGCCTCGATGCTGGCCACCTCCGGTTCTCCGAGAAGCAGCGTGCCACGAGCGCAGAACGCCGCGCTCGACACGCGTCCTGCTTTGTCGAGCGACTCGGCCGTCCTGAAGACCACCCCGCGACGCAGCGAGGCGAGCACCGCCTTGGCGACGTGCAGCGCGGCGACCTGCGCCACTGCACGATTCGCGAGCGCCGCGTGCGCGGCCACGGCGTAGACGACGATCCAGATCGGATCGCGATCGCTGGTGAACGCCGCGAGCGCCGCCACGGCGGCCGCGACGATCGCACCACGCACGGCGAGGTTATGTCCGAGCCGCGCGAGCGGCGCGTGCAGATCGGCCCGGCGGCGCACGTCGTGAGTTAGCCGCATGAAGGCGCGGTCGTTGCTGGCCCAGCCCGCGATGGCACGGAGCCGCCCTTCGAGCACGCGAGCGCCCGCCACGACCGGGTCGCCCTCGTCACGGACGATGGACGTCGTTGCGGACGGCCAGGGCCGCACCGTCGCGCGGCCCGCGACGACGGTGGCGTCGACGGGGACGACCTCTCCCTGCTCGACGACGATCTCCTCGCCCGGGCGAAGGTCGTCGGCGGGGGCGTCCACCACGTCGTCGCCGACGATGCGGTGGCCCGAGACGGCGAGCGACTCGGCGACGAGGGCGCGCTCCACCGCCACCGGATGCCGGGCGCGCTCCATGAGCCAGACAATGATCGAGAGGCTTGCGACGAGCACGCCGGCGAAGCCCGTCACCTCGCTCGCATCGGGGTGATTCGTGAGGCGCGCGATGAGCGCAGCGACGGCAGCGCCGGCGGGCGACGCCGTCGCCGAGACGGGATGAAGGTCGCTCGGGTCGCGCACGGTGGTGAAGGCGTGAGCGACGAACGCTCCCGTGGCAACCAGGACGAGGACGACGCGCGCCGTCAGCGCGATCGGCGAAGATCCGACCAGCACCAGTGCCGCAGAGAGGGCGCCGGCCACCAGCGCGATGGTGATGAGCAGCGCCGCGACGTCGGTCGGCACCGGTGCTTCCTGCGCCTCCGGCGGCGGCGCGTCGCGCACGTCCTTCGCCTCCTCGGGCTCGGGGGCGGGCGCCCCGCGGCGCGCGAGATCGCCGAGGCCGTCGCCTTCCACCTCCTCGAGCGCGCGAGCCGTCCTGCGCGCGGCGAGCCGCGCGAGCTCGTCCGGCGTCGCGTCCTCCGGGCGCGGCATGGCCCGCCGCGGGAGCGGCAGCGGCGTGCGCCCGGCGTTCGGGTCGTAACGATCCCGGCACTCGGCGCTGCAGAAGTACCGGAACCGGTCGCCGAAGATCGCGACGCGCGCCGCGCGGAGCGGATCGACGACGTTGCGGCACGTCGCGCACGGCACCGTCGCCACCGCGACGAAGCGGCCGGACGGCGCGCTCACGGTGTCAGCCATCGCCACCGAGAGCCCACTCCAGCGCGGCCTTCGCCGTATGAAGTCGAGCCTCGGCTTGATCCCATATGGCGCTGTTCGGTGAGTCGATCACTTCCGCCTCGATCTCTTCACCGCGGTGCGCTGGCAGACAATGAAGCACGGTCGCGTCCGGCGCGGCGTGGCGGAGCAGCTCACGGCTCACCATGAAGTCGCGGAACGCGTTGCGCCGGACGGCGGCCTCGCTCTCCTGACCCATGCTCGCGAAGACGTCGGTGCTGATCACGTGGGCGCCGCGCACGGCCTCCTTTGCGTCGCGCACGACGCGGACCTTCGCGCCGCGGCGCGTGGCGTTCTCGAGCATCGCGGCGTCCGGGTCGTACCCCTCCGGGCAAGCGAGCACGAGCTCGAGCCCGAGGAGACCCGCGGCTTCGATCCACGAGTTTGCCATGTTGTTGCCGTCGCCGACCCAGGCGTAGTGGAGCCCGTCGAGCTTGCCGCGCACGCGCCGCACGGTCTGCAGATCCGCTAGCAGCTGCATCGGGTGACCGGTGTCCGTCAGCGCGTTGAGCACCGGCACGGTGGAGTTCCGGACGAGCTGCTCGAGGCGTTCAGCGGAGGACGTGCGGAACGTGATCGCGTGCACCATCCGCGTGAGCACGCGCGCAGTGTCGGCGATGGGCTCTCCGCGCTCGAGCTGCGACCCGCTGCTCGTGAGCACCACGGGATGGCCGCCGAGCTCAGCGACGGCGATCTCGAGCGACAGGCGCGTCCGGGTGGATGCCTTCTCGAAGACGAGGGCCACGGACTTGCCGGCGAGGGGGCGAGGCGCGTCCGGGCGACCCCGGACACGCTGCCAGCGATCGGCTGCGTCGAGCATCTCGAGCAGGCCCTTCGGCCCGAGGTCGGTGAGGGTGAGGAGGTGGCGCGTCATTCGCAGTCCGGCAGGCTAGACCAAAAAGACGTCAGACGTGAGCCGACAGGACGCGGTCGACGATGGCCGCCCCTTCGTCGAGGTCCCCGAGGGTGACGTTGAGCGGCGGCGAGAAGCGAAGCGCCCGGGAGCCCGCGATGGTCAGGAGCAGCCCCGCGTCCCGGAGCTCGGCCACGACGGCGCGCGCGTCGACCCCTTCCCGGAGCACCAGGGCCTGCAGGAGCCCGAGGCCGCGGCTGGTCTCGACCGTCTTCGGGTACTTCCCCGCGAGGCCGGCGAGCAGTCGCGCGAGGTGAGCGCCCTTCGTCACGGCTCCCTCCACGAGACCCTCGCGCGACAGTGCGTCGAGGACGGCGAGCGCCGCTGCCGACGTGAGGGCGTTGCCGCCGAACGTCGAGCCATGGCTGCCCGGCGGCAGCGCGCCCTCGAGCTCGCTCCGGCAGAGCATCGCGCCGATCGGCACACCGCCGCCGAGGCCCTTCGCGAGCGCGACCACATCCGGCGACACGCCGGCGTGCTCGAAGGCGAGAAACCTCCCGGTGCGGCCGATGCCCGTCTGCACCTCGTCAGCGACGAGCAGTGCGCCCGCTCCGTCGCAGACCTCGCGCAGCGCACGCAGGAAGCCGGCAGGCGCCGGGTTCACGCCGCCCTCGCCCTGAACCGGCTCGACGAGGATACCCGCGACGTCCGGTCCCATGGCAGCACGGACCGCCGCGACGTCGCCGTACGCAACGTGCGTCACGCCGGGTAGCGGGCCGAAGCCGTCGCGGTACGCCTTCTGCCCGGTCGCCGCGAGGGCGCCGAGCGTGCGGCCGTGGAACGACTGATCGAACGCGACGATGCGATAGCGCGCTTCCTCGCCCTTCGCGAAGAAGTACCGGCGCGTCAGCTTGATGCACGCCTCGATCGCCTCCGTGCCGGAGTTGCAGAAGAAGGCGCGGTTCATTCCCGTGAGCTTCGTGAGGCGCGTCGCGAGCTCGATGTTGCGCTCGTTGTAGAAGTAGTTGGAGACGTGAATCAGCCGGGCCGCCTGGTCGGCGATGGCCTTCACCAGGGCGGGGTGCGCGTGCCCGAGCGAGCTCACCGCGATCCCCGCGGCGAGATCGAGGTAGCGCTTACCTTCGACGTCCCACACGGTGCTGCCCTGGCCGCGGGCGAGCACCAGCGGCGGCTGGCGGTAGTTCGGATACAGGTGGGCCGAGGCCTGGGCGACGAGCTCCGTTTGCGACGCATCCATGGCGGCCTCCATTAGCACCGAGGGACTGCCACCGGGAGCGGCAAAGCCTCTATGGAGCGGCGCGCCGCGACAGGATCAGCGACGCCGCTTCCGCGAAGCCATTTCCCCGGGGCTCGCGGGTGATGAAACGCGGCGGGACGGTGGGACGGCCACGGAAGTTCCGTACCGCGATCGTCGTGCGGAAGGCCGAGAAACAGGCCTCGTCGTTCTCGCTATCGCCGATGAACGCGAGGCGGGACAGCGACTCCGTCGTGTCCCAGCCGAAGCGCGCCGCGAGGAAGCGTGTCGCGCCGGATGCCTTGTTCGCGCCGTCGAGCGACACGTGCAGGTGCACGCTCGACGTGATGGTGCGGGCTCCGAGCTCGGCGGCTGCCGAGCGCACCCGCTCCACGTCGTCAGCCGGGACGTGCTCGTGCTCTCCGATGTCGAAGGCGACGTCCGTCCTGCGCGCCGACGAGTCGTCGCTCGGGCAGAGCGTCGGAAAGCGCCGGACGAGCTCGCGGCCGATCGCGTCGAGCCGTTCGCGTCGTCCCGCGCGCTCGCTCGCCGCGAAGTCCACGAGCCGGAGCTTCTCCTCGACGACGTCGCAGGCGATGGCTCCGTTCTCGGCGACCATGCCGTCGACCGGCCACTGCCGTGCGAGCACCTCGACCCAGCCGCTCGGGCGCCCCGTGACGCCGACCAGGACGAGGCCCGCCTCCCGGAGCCGGAAGAGCGACGAGTACGCCTTCTCGCCGAGGCGCGTTCCGTCGAGAAGCGTGTCGTCGAGATCGAAGAGCAAGCCGGTGAGGCGCTTCGCTTCGACGGCCGTCAGCTGTTCGATCCCGCGCATCGTTTTCGTACGCCCAAATTGACAATCCCCGACGCTCGACGAAGCGCCGGGGATTCCTACCGATGGTGGTGCACCACGATGACCCGATTGGCCGTCGCGGGATTCGGCTACTGAACGATGTCCTTGAGGTTCTTGAGCGCCGTCGCGCGAACCTTCTTGCTAGCCGGCTTGGCCGGGATGGTGATGGGCTCCTTCGTGAACGGATTGATGCCCTGGCGCTCCTTCGTCGCGGGCTTCTTCACCACGCGGAGCTTCACGAGCCCCGGAACCACGAACTCGCCGGGGCCGCGCCCGGTGAGCTGCTTCCTGATGAGTTCCTGCAGTGCATCGAACACACGCGCGACGCTCTTCTTGTCGAGCTCCGTCGTGCCGGATACTTCCGCGATGACCTGCGCTTTGGTCAGTCTCTTACCAGCCATGCCGTTTCCTCCTGGAAAAGTCCTTCGAACGCCGATTCCCGCCCTCTAGGGCCACCGCGCAGGGACTCGGTTCCGCACGTGGCAACCACCAAAGGCGCGTCGACCGATAACAGGCCCACTTTTGCCTTTCAAGGGAAAATAAGCGGGATCGTCGATCGATCGACGCCAGGTCACAGTGCGGCACAGGCGCGCGATGTACCGAATGGACACACACGGACCGAGCGAAGCACGTCGTTCGGCGAGGCGCAGAAGGCTCAAAAAGGGCCAAATTTCTGCTGGATCGCTCGACTTACTTTTTCAACGAGCGCGCGACGTTAGCGACTATTTCGAAAGCGGCGCGACAAGGATGGAGCGAGTCCGCTTGCGGGCAGTGGCGCTCTCCACGAGCACGAGCGTCGCCTCGTTCATGCGCCGCTCCTGGGCGTCCGTTTTGTGGTCGTAGCCGGCGAGGTGCAAAATACCGTGGGCGAGCAGGTGCGTGACCTCCGCGAGGAGCGTCCGCCGCCGCGCGCGGGCCTGGCGCCCCGCTGTGTCGAGGGAAATCACGACATCGCCGAGGAGCTGGATTTTTCGGCTCGGGCCGGTCCCGGCGGCGTCCATCGGGAATGCCAGGACGTCGGTCGGCTTCGCCTTCCGGCGGTGCGTCCGGTTCAGCACCTCGATGCGGCCGTCGTCCGTGAGCACGACGGAGAGCTCGGCGGAGGCCGCGCCGATCGCGGCGAGCATCCGCTCGGCGCGCCGCTTCACGGCGCGCCCATCCAGGGATGGAGACCCGGCTGCCTGCCGGGTCACGACGACGGGCAAGGCGCTTCAGTCCTTCGGGATCTTCTTGGCGTCCTCGAGGAACTTCGCGAGGCCTGCGTCGGTGAGGGGATGCTTGAGGAGCTGCGTGATCACCTTGAACGGGATGGTGCACACGTCTGCGCCGATCATCGCCGACTGCACGACGTGCACCGGGTGACGCACGCTCGCTACGAGTACCTCCGTCGAGTACTCGTAGTTACGGTAGATCGTCACGATCTTCTCGATGAGCTCCATGCCTTCCTCGGCGATGTCGTCGAGCCGCCCGATGAACGGCGAGATGTACGACGCGCCCGCCTTCGCGGCGAAGATCGCCTGCGTCGGTGAGAAGCACAGTGTCACGTTCGTCTTGATGCCTTCCTTCGTGAACTGTGCGACCGCCTTCATGCCGTCCGCGATGAGCGGCACCTTCACCACCACGTTCTTGTGAATCTTCGCGAGCTCGCGTCCCTCGGTGAGGATGTTCTGCGTGTCCGTCGAGATCACTTCCGCGGAGATCGGTCCGTCGACCACCTCGCAGATCTGCGCGATTGCCTTCTTGGTCGGCAGGCCTGCCTTGGACAGCAACGACGGGTTCGTGGTGACCCCATCGATCGCCCCCATGGCCGCTGCTTCACGGATTTCGCCGATGTCGCCGCTGTCGATGAAGAATTTCATGGTCGTTCCTGCCTTCGCTGGTTTTCCGGGAAAATTGGAGTCATCCCACTCTCATCGCTAGGGCAGCCACACCGGTGCGGCAACCGTTAAAGGGGCCGGATCCCGCCGTGCGGTTTCCCGAGCGCCATCCGCGCGATACCCTGTAGTCATGGCACGTCCGTCGCGTCCGCCGGGTTTCGACATGACCTACCGGCCGCGAGA
>CAYUAW010000010.1:2830-8650 GCA_964442485.1 uncultured Polyangiaceae bacterium | reverse complement strand
GTCGAGGCTCGCGAAGTGCTGAGCTTCATCGTCCCCAAGCTCCGGCGCTATCGCTGGCCGCAGATCGAGCGCATCCTGCTCGACGGCGCGTCGCACATCGCGTTCGATCTGTGGGACGGCAGCCGCGCGTACCTGCCGAAGGTGAGCGACCGACCCGGCCTCGAGGCTGCGCTGTCCCAGGTGGCCGCCGCGCGCGCGATCCCGATCCGCGGCGGCGTAGAACCGGACGACCTGGAGGCAGAGGGGGAGCGGGACGGCTTGGGCTAGGAGCCGGGAGAGTTCCTACGGAGCGTCAGTGGGCGGGTGCAGCACGTGGACCTTGCCCTTGAGGCGTTCGCTGATCCAGACCTTGTTGTTCTTGTCGACGATGACGGCGCCGACTTCGGGCAACGACTCGATGAGGGGTAGGCCCTTCTCGGGGCCGAGGATGAACACCGCGTCGTCGATCGCGTCCGCGGTGAAGGCATCGCCGGCCCAGACGGTGACGCTCCGGCACGCCGTGGCCGGGTAGCCGGTGCGTGGGTCGATGATGTGGTGGTAGCGCTTGCCGCCGACGAAGAAGGCGCGCGCGTAGTCGCCCGCCGTGGAGAAGGCATGGTCTTGCAGCTCGATGATCGCGAAGAACGCACCCTCGGCTCCGCGCGGGTCCTGGATGCCGCTGACCCACGGCGCGCCGTCGGGCTTGCTGCCGGCGCCGTAGAGATCGCCGCCGGCCTGAGCGAGGAAGCTCTTCAGGCCCGCCGCCTTCAGGACGCCCGCGGCGCGATCCACGGCGTAGCCCTTGGCGATGCCGCCGAGGTCGATGCGCATGCCCTTGCCGATGGAGACGGTGTGCGCGGCGGCGTCGACCTTCACCTTGCGGTAGTCGACGAGCTTCTTCTTCTCGCGGACGAGCTTCGGGTCGGGCAGCTTCGGCTCGTCCTCGGCGGCGTCCCCGAACTTCCACAGATCGCCGAGGGCGTGGAACGTGATGTCGAAGACTCCGCCGGAGATCTGCGACGCCCAGCGCGCCTTCTCCAGCACTTCCATGGTCTCGTCCGAGACCGGGACGGGGCTGCCGGCGTTCGCGTTGATCTGGCCGATCTCGCTGGTGTCGTGCCACGAGGTCATGACGCCCTCGACGCGCTTTATCTCCGCGTGGGCGCGTAGCATAGCTTCGCGGATGGCCGTCTCCCCGAGCTCCCGCGTCGTGTACGCGACGAAGTGGACCTCGGTGCCCATCGCGGGCTCCTTCAGGTCCACCTTGCGCGGCGCGAAGGGCGCTTCCGTGGGCGGCGCTGCGGACGCGACGACGCTTGCCGGCGGGGGCAGGGCGACCGCGCTCGGCGCGGCGGTGGACGTGAGCGCCGACGCAGACGTCGCACGCGCGCCGTCCTCCGCGTGGCGCGGCGAGCAGGCCGCGAGCGGCAGCACGAGCGCCGCGAAGAGCCCGCGCGCGCCCCTCATCGTCCCTTGAACACGGGCTTTCGCTTGTCGGCGAAGGCGTTCAGCGCCTCCCGGCGATCTTCGCTGGAGAGGCAGGTGTCGTAGAGGGATTCCTCCGTCTCGAGGCCCTCGGGGAGCGGAAGGATGCGGCTCGCGTCGATGGCGGAGAGGGCCGCGCGCTGCGCGAGCGGTGCGCCTTCCACGATGGGGCGGATCCACTCGATGGTGTCGTCGAGCACGTTCGCGCCGGGCCGCGAGACCCGGTTCACGAGGCCCACGGCGAGCGCGTGCGCAGCGCTGATGCGGCGCCCGAGGAGGATGAGCTCCTTCGCGCGAGCCTCCCCGATGATGCGGGGCAGCCGCTGCGTGCCACCGGCGCCCGGGATGATCCCGAGGGACGTCTCGGGGAGGCCGACGATGGCGTGCTCGGCCGCGACGCGCAGATCGCAGAGCATCGCGAGCTCGAGGCCCCCGCCGAGCGCGACGCCGTTGATGGCGGCGATGACCGGAGACGGAAATGGCTCGATCCACGCGAGCTTTTCGCGGTGCACGTGCAGGTGCTCGCGGACCTCGTCCTCCGACATCGCGCGGCGCTCTTTCAGATCCGCGCCCGCGCAGAAGGCCTGATTGCCGGAGCCGGTGATGATCACGGCGCGCAGCGCTTCCTCTGCCGTGAGCTCGTCGCCGATGCGCCCGAGCTCGTCCAGCATCCGGCGGCTCATCGCGTTCATGCGATCCGGCCGATCGAGGATGACGATCGCGAGGCCGAGGCGCCGCTCGACGCGGACCGGTGCGGAGTCGCTCATGCCCCCTTGCCCTTCTTCCGCCGGCCCTTGCGCTCGTCCTCGACCTTCGCGAGTCGTACCTTCAGGTCGCCGAGGTCGCGCTTGAGCTGCTCCATCTCGTCGGCCATGCGCTTCTGTTCGGCCGTGGGGCTCTGCCCGAGCGTGCGCAGGGCCTCTCGGAGCCTACGCGCGACCCGTCCGTCGAATTCCCTGTCGAGACGCCGGCGAAGCGCGCCCCGCGAGCGCGTGTCGGCCAGGATCTCGAGCCCGCGCACGACGGAGATGCGGAAATGCGGATCGCCGTCGTCGAGGAGATCCTCCAGGTGCTCCCGCACCTTGCGGTCGTCGGAGAGACGCGCGAGCGCCATGACGGCGGCGCGTCGCGTCGACGTCGAGTGGCCGTAGCGCGTGCGCTCGAGCACCTGCTTGACGGCGCTCTCCTCGCGCAGCGACGCGAGGCCGTCGAGGGCGCCGGCTCGCTTCACGTCGTGCCACGACGCATCGGCGAGCACGCCGAGCAGCGATTTCAGTGCGCTCGGCCGCCGTGTCTCGCCGAGAGCGCGCGCAGCGTCGGCGCCCACAAGGTAGCTCCGGTCCTTCGCGGCGAGGCGTGCAAGAAGAGCCGCGGACTCCTCCGTCTGGAATTCCCCGAGGGCGGAGGCGACGGCGCGCCGCACCTTCGGGTGCGTGTCCGCGGCCGCCGCCGCAAGATGCGCGAAGGCGGCGTCGCCCCGGATCTTGCCGAGCACGCGCGCGCACTCGGCGCGCGTCATCCAGGCCTCTGACTTCTTCCCGAGCGCAGCGCCGAGCGCCGCGATCGTCTCGGGGTCCATTCGCTTCTCGAGCGCCTGCGCCGCGGCGGCGCGGAGGCGCGCCGTGGAAGCGCTCTTGAGCTGATTGCGCAGCATGTCGGCGGGCGCTTCCACAGTGATGGCGCCGATGATGCGGAACTCCGGATCGAACGCGACCCATGCCGGCCGCTCCGGCAGGGCGACGACGAGCGCGTCGCTCTCCGCGTCGATCCATTTTTCGTACGTGTGGACCTTGCCAGCCTTCGTGCCGACCTCGATCTCCAGGGGGAAGGCGAAGAGCGGGACGTCGCCCGTCTTCTGGCTCTGGCGCACCCGGATGTTCGCGTGCCCGTCCTCCCAGGAGACCTGCACCTTCAGCACCGGGTGGCCCGGCCTGAACACCCACTGATCGAAGAGCTGCTCGAGGGAACGACCGCTCACTTCCTCGAACGCCCGGCAGAGATCGTTCGTCTCGACGATGCTGCCGCCGTGCCGCTCGAGGTACAGACGGATCCCCTTCCAGAAGAGCTCGTCGCCGAGCTCCTTCCGCAGCATGTGAAGGACGAGCCCGCCCTTCTCGTACAGGTGTCGATCGAACAGATCGATGGGCTCGTCGTAGTCGCGGCAGACGATGGCACGCTGATAGCGGCCCCCTGCCTCGGCGAGATAGGTCGCGACGTCGCCCGTGACGCCGTTCTCGTATTCGTCCCGGCCGAGGCGGTCCTCGCGCTCCACGTGCTCGAAGTACGTGGCGAAGCCCTCGTTCAGCCAGGCGTGCGACCAGTCGCGACAGGTGACGTAGTCGCCGAACCAGTGGTGCGCGAGCTCGTGCGCGACGAGATCGTTGCTGGTCACGTCGATGGCGGCGCGCTCGTCGAGGAGCACGTGCTCGTACATCGTCGTGGCCGTCGTGTTCTCCATGCCGCCGAAGACGAAGTCGCTCACGACGACCTGCGAGTAGAGGGCATAAGGGAAGGGGACGCCCGTGAGTCGGCCGAAGAGCTCTATCATCCGCGGGGTCTCGCCGAAGGCGCGCCGACCGTCAGCGGCCCGCCCTTCCGGCACGTAGTATCGTACGGGAACGCTCGCGCGGCCCTCCCGAATCGCGGGGCGATCGTCGATGACCTCGAAGCGGCCCACCACGAGCGTCACGAGGTAGCTCGGGAGCGGATCGGACATCTCGAACCGATATGTCCACGGCTTCTTGCCGCGCGGCGTCTCCTTCTTCGTGAGGGTGCCGTTCGAGAGCGCGGTGAACCCCGCCGGCGTCTGCACGGTCACCGACGTGGTCATCTTTACGTGCGGCTTGTCGTGGCAGGGGAACCAGTAGCGCGCGTCTTCGTCCTGGCATTGGCTCCACATTTGCTGGGGCCGATCCGGCACGGCCTGGTCGGGAGCGAGGAAGTAGAGCCCGCGCTTCGGACGCGCGCTGTAGGTGATCTCCACCTTCCCGGTCGCCAGCGTCTTCGGCACGTCAACGGCGAGCACGTCGCCGTCGTACGTGTACTCGGCGGGCTTCATTCCCTTGCCGGTGTCCAGCCGCACGCGTGACACCTCGAAACCGACTGCGTCGAGCTCGAGCTCGAGCGCCTTGGGGGCGCGGCGCGCGAAATCCAGCACGGCGCGCGCGGAGATCCCGCGGTGAGCGAGGTCGACTTCGACGAAGAGGTCCAGGTGAGAGATCGCGAACGGACGCGAGCGCTCGTATTTGCGCTCGGTGCCGGCGAGCACGAAGGGCCCCGATCCGGCGCAAGCGCACCGTGCGTGGAGCCTGTGAGAAACGGACATATCTGTCCACGGGTAGCCGGTTCGACCGCCATCGGCAAGGACGGCGTGGCGCGAAAAGCGCTCGCGCCGTGGCTCAACCGGTCAGTGCTGCGCTCTCTCGCCGCAGTACTCGCTCGAGCAGCTCGTCGAACGCGCAGAGGACGACGCGCTCGAAGCTCGGTTCCTTTCCGAGGAATTGGCTCGTCTCTCGCACTGCGATCGCGCAGGCTTCTTCGATGGGGTACCCGAATACGCCACAGCTGATCGCCGGAAACGCGACCGACCGCAGGCCGTGGTCGCGGGCAAGTGCGAGGGAGTTCCGGTAGCAGGCAGCGAGGAGCGCCGGCTCTCCCTTGGCGCCGCCCCGCCAGACGGGCCCGACAGTGTGGATGACGTGGCGCGCCGCGAGACGAAACCCGAGCGTGATGCACGCTTCGCCGGTCGGGCATCGCACGCCGGGGCGCACTTCCGGCACATTCTGGCACGCGGCGAGCAGCTCGGGACCCGCGGCGCGGTGGATGGCACCGTCGACGCCTCCGCCGCCGAGCATCCGTTCGTTCGCGGCGTTGACGATGGCGTCGACGTCGAGGCGCGTGAGATCGCCCCTGAGGACTTCGAGACGCGACATGACCCCGAGGATAGCAGCAGCGCGCGCTGCCGGTGCCCGGCTGGACGAAAGGGACTACGCTCCATGGATGGAGCCGATGACGATGGCAGACTTCACAGCGCTCGATGCCATCGTCCGAACCCAGACGTTTCGTCAGGGGCTCGCGAGGGGATTCGATTGCGCGCGAGCACCGGCGCCGTCGCTTTCCACGCCGGCTCTCTCTTTCGGCAGCGCGGACGCGAGCGGCCAGTACGACAGCGGTGACGTGTCGGGGTGCGTGTTCGCGGCGAGCCCAGGAAGCCAGGCGGCTCGCGTCTGGGGCATCGTCGGGAAAGTATTGACCGAAGAGGAGGAGCAAGAGGCTCGGGCCAGGAGCCAGAGGAGGACACCGGTCCCTCACCCTTGATCCTGATCCTGACCCCTGACCCCTGACCCTCGCCCTCAC
>CAYUAW010000010.1:0-2730 GCA_964442485.1 uncultured Polyangiaceae bacterium | reverse complement strand
CGCGGCTGCGCTAGGGACGGCTCGCGGGTGGAGCCGCGCTCGTTCCTTTGTCGGCGCAATACCCGGAAATGTCAGGGCGCTCGTTTCGGTTTGCGTCGGGCGCCTTGCCGGAGACTAGAGTCCCGCCGTGCCCACGACGCTCACGGGCGAGGTCGATCGCATCACGTACGAGAACGAGGAGACGGGATTTCGCGTCGTCCGGCTCGGGAGCGTGACTGGGCGCGGGTCGATCGTCGCGGTGGGGCGATTTCCGGCGGTGGGGCCAGGGACGCGCGTGCGGGTGACGGGCGAGATCGTGAACGACGCGCGGCACGGCGAGCAGCTGAAGGTGGACACGCTGGTGCCGGTCGCGCCGGACACCATCGCGGGGCTCGAGAAGTACCTCGGCTCGGGGCTCATTCCCGGAGTGGGGCCGGGGTTCGCGAAGCGCATCGTGGAGACGTTCGGTCTGGAGACGCTGAAGGTGCTCGACGAATCGCCGGAGAAGCTCGCGAAGGTGCCGGGCCTCGGCGAGCGGCGCGCCGACGAGATCCGCAAGAAGTGGACGTCGCAGCACGCCGTCTCGAGCATCATGCTCATCCTGCAGACGCACGGCGCGTCGCCCGCGCTCGCGGCGCGCATCTACGAGCGCTACGGGGAGCGCGCTGCAGAGACGGTGCAGCGGCATCCGTACCGGCTCGCGCTCGACGTGCGCGGCGTGGGCTTCAAGACAGCCGATCGCATCGCGCGGTCGCTCGGCATCGCCGGCGATCATCCGGAGCGCGCGCAGGCGGGGACGCTGCACATGATCGACGTGCTCGCCGATCAGGGCCACGTCGCCGCGCCGCGAGAGGCGCTCGTGACGCGCACGGCGGAGCTGCTCGAGATCGACCCGGGCCACGTGGAAGCGGCGATCGACGCGCTCTGGGCCGGCAATCGTATCGTGGTGGAGGACGGCAGGGTGTTCTCGGCGCGGCTGCACGCCGCGGAAGTATCTGTCGTCGAGCACGTGCGGCGCTTGATGGACGCGCCGGCGCGTCCGCTTC
This sequence comes from uncultured Polyangiaceae bacterium, assembly GCA_964442485.1. GTDB lineage: Bacteria > Myxococcota_A > Polyangia > Polyangiales > Polyangiaceae > DASZVB01. The sequence continues at coordinate 1,705 of CAYUAW010000010.1, read as the reverse complement.
CGGGGCTCGAAGCGGCGTTGACCGCGTTCGAGGAACGCGCGGGCGTGACGCTCGCACCCGGGCAGCGCCGCGCGGTGGACGCCGCCGCGCGCCAGAAGCTCGTCGTGGTGACGGGCGGCCCCGGCGTCGGCAAGACGACGATCGTGCGCGCCATCCTGAGCGTCCTGGAGAACGCGCGCCTCTCGGTGCGGCTCGCGGCGCCGACCGGGCGCGCCGCGAAGCGCCTCGGTGAAGCGACGGGGCGGCGCGCGACGACGTTGCACCGGCTCCTCGAGTACGATCCGCGGCTCCGTCGCTTCACGCGCAACGAGGAGCAGCCCGTCGACACCGACGCGCTGGTCGTCGACGAGGCGTCGATGATCGACGTCGAGCTCGCCGACGCGCTGCTCTCCGCGGTGCCGTCCGCGGCGCGGCTCGTGCTCGTCGGCGATGCCGACCAGCTGCCGTCGGTCGGTCCGGGCGCGGTGCTGCGCGACCTGATCGACAGCGGCGTGGTGCCGACCGAGCGCCTGTCGCGCATTTTCCGGCAGGCCGAGGAGAGCCGCATCGTCGTCAACGCGCACGCCATCCTGCGGAGCGAGATGCCGGAGAGCGCCTCCCCCGACGACCCCAACGCCGACTTCTTCGTCGTCCAGCGCACCGACCCGGAGCAAGCCGCGAAGACCGTCGTCGAGCTCGTCACCCAGCGCATTCCCAGGCGCTTCAAGATGAATCCGCGCGACGACGTGCAGGTGCTGACGCCGATGCACCGCGGCCCTGCCGGCACACAGGCCCTCAACGCGGCTCTGCAAGCCGCGCTGAACCCCGGCGGCCGCGCCCTCCTGCGCCGCGGCATCGAGTACCGCGTCGGTGACAAGGTGATGCAGACGAAGAACGACTACGAGCGCGAGGTCTACAACGGCGACATCGGCGTCGTCGCCCGCGTCGACCCCGCGGAGGAGTCGCTCGCCGTCCGTTTCGACGAGCGCGACGTGGAGTACGAGGACGCCGCCCTCGACCAGCTCACGCTCGCGTACGCCATCAGCATCCACAAGAGCCAGGGCAGCGAGTACCCGGCCATCGTCGTGCCGTTCCTGACGACCCACTTCGTCATGCTCTCGCGCAACCTGGTGTACACCGCGGTGACGCGCGCGAAACGTCTCTGCGTCCTGGTCGCGGATCCGCGTGCGCTCCGGGTGGCGCTGGGGGAGGCGAAGAGAGAGGAGAGGATGACGCGCCTGGGGGAGCGGTTACGCGCGACGCGATGAGGGCGCGCCGGCGCGACGGCCGGCTTGACGCTCGATTTCGACGAACCTATCGTCCGTCGGATCAGAGCCGAAAGGTGGCCCGATGAAGCTTGCGGGAATGACGTTCCGGGCAGTTTCCAACTCGAAGAACGGAAGCCTGAACACGGAGACCGTGCTGCGCTTCACCTCCGACGACAAGGTCGTGGTGGGCAACTACAGCGGCGGAACGATCGTGGCGGGCCACGTCCTTGGAAGGCACCTCGGGGAGGCGGAAATGGAGATGCTGTATCAGGGCGCCACCACGGCCGGCGAGATCCAGGCTGGATGGGCGCTCGCGACGTTCGTGAAGGACGAACACGGTCACACTCGCATGCACCTCGACTGGCAGTGGTTGACGGGGGATCAGTCGCGAGGGCGGTCGGAGTGGGTTCTGGTGAACCCCGAGCGACGTTCGCATCGTCCGACTGCGGGCTGAAGTG
>CAYUAW010000009.1:0-54637 GCA_964442485.1 uncultured Polyangiaceae bacterium | reverse complement strand
CGCTCGGCCTGCTCGATGGCACGGGCGACGTCGGGACGCCCGAGGAAATGCGCACGCACGCCCGCGTCGAGGAGCCCGCGGAACCACTGATGGCGCTGGGCGCTGCGCTTTCGCTCGAGCTCGCCGCTCGCGCCGAGCTCGGACCGGTGCTTGCCGATCATGTCCCACACCACGTCGATGCCACGCCCCTCGAGCGCGCTCACCTCGATGACCGGCGGCTCCCACGGCGCGCCCCCGCGCACGAGGTGCAGCGCGGCCTGATACTCCGCGACGGTGCGCCCGGCGAGAGCGCGGCTTTCGCCGTCGGCCTTGTTCACCGCAACACCGTCCGCGAGCTCCAGGATGCCGCGCTTGATGCCCTGCAGCTCGTCGCCGCCGCCGGGAAGGAGCAGGAGGAGGAAGAAATCGACCATCGACGCGACGACGTACTCCGACTGGCCCACGCCGACCGTCTCGACGAGGACGACGTCGTAGCCCGCCGCCTCGCAGAGCAGGAGCGCTTCACGCGTGTGCGCGGCGACGCCGCCGAGCGAGCCGCGCGACGGCGTGGGACGGATGAACGCCGCCTCCGACGCCGACAGCTCCGGCATGCGCGTCTTGTCGCCCAGGATGCTGCCGCCGGAGAGCGAGCTCGTCGGATCGACGGCGAGCACCGCGACGCGGTGGCCCGCGCGCACCAGGAAGAGCCCAAACGTCTCGATGAAGGTGCTCTTGCCGACGCCGGGCACGCCGGTGATCCCGACCCGGACGCCCTTGCCGGTGCGAGGCAGGAGCCGCTCGAGCAGCTCTTGCGCGTCGCGGCGATGGTCCGCGCGCGCGCTTTCGACCAGGGTGATGGCCTTGGCGAGGCTGCGCCGGTCGCCTCCGGAAACGCCGTCGACGAGCGCGTCGAGCGCCGCGGGCGTCACTGGCTACGCCCGGGCCTTGCGATGCCGCGAGATCAAGTCGAGCACGCGGCGCGCGGCGGCCGGCACCTTCGTCCCCGGGCCGAAGACCTCGGCGACACCGGCCCGCTTGAGCGCGTCGTAGTCCTGCTCCGGAATGACGCCGCCCGCCGTCACCACGATGTCCGTCGCACCGAGCTTCTCGAGCGCCTTCACGAGCTCGGGGACGAGCGTCGTATGTCCCGCCGCCTGGCTCGACACGCCGACCACGTGCACGTCGTTCTCAACGGCCTGTCGCGCCGCCTCCTCGGGCGTCTGGAAGAGGGGCCCGACATCGACGTCGAAGCCGAGGTCCGCGAACGCCGTCGCGATGACCTTCGCGCCGCGATCGTGTCCGTCCTGCCCCATCTTCACGACGAGGATGCGCGGTCGCCGGCCCTGGTCCTTCTCGAACGCCTCGATGTCCTGCCGCAGTGCCTGCCAGTCCGGATCGCCCGTGAATTGACCGCCGTACACGCCGGTGATGCTCCGTATCTGCGCCTGGTGGCGCCCCCAGATCTTCTCGAGAGCGAACGAGATCTCACCGACCGTCGCGCGGGCACGCGCCGCGTCGATCGCGAGCGCGAGGAGATTTCCCTCGCCGGACTCCGCAGCCTTGGTGAGCGCAGCGAGCGTCTTCTCGACGAGCGCCGCGTCGCGGCTCTTCTTTATCTTCTCGAGCCGCGCGATCTGGCCCTGCATCACCTGGCGGTTGTCGACCACGAGGATGTCGAGCTTCTCGGCCTTGTCGCGCGCTACCTGATACTTGTTGACGCCGACCACGACGTCGGTCGCGCGATCGACGCGGGCCTGACGCTTGGCCGCCGCTTCCTCGATGCGCAGCTTCGGCATGCCGCTCTCCACGGCGCGCGTCATGCCGCCCATCGCCTCCACCTCGTCGATGATGGTGAGCGCGCGGCGAGCGAGCGCGTGCGTCAGCGACTCCATGAAGTAAGAGCCTCCCCACGGGTCGACCGTTCGGGTGATGCCCGTCTCGTGCTGCAGGACGAGCTGCGTGTTGCGGGCGATACGCGCCGAGAAATCCGTCGGCAGCGCCATCGCTTCGTCGAAGGCGTTGGTGTGCAGGCTCTGCGTGCCGCCGAGCACCGCGGCCATCGCCTCGATCGTGGTGCGGATGACGTTGTTGTACGGATCCTGCTCGGTGAGGCTCACGCCCGAGGTCTGGCAGTGGGTGCGAAGCATCATCGAATCCGCCTTCTTCGGCTCGAAGTGCTTCTTCATGAGCGTCGCCCACAACAGACGCGCGGCCCGGAGCTTCGCGACCTCCATGTAGAAGTTCATCCCGATGGAGAAAAAGAACGAGAGCCGCGGCGCGAAGTCGTCGACCTTGAGCCCCTTCGAGAGCGCGGCCCGCACGTACTCGAGCCCGTCCGCGATGGTGAACGCGAGCTCGAGATCGCAGGTCGAGCCCGCCTCCTGCATGTGGTAGCCGGAGATGGAGATGGAGTTGAAGCGCGGCATCGAGCGGCTGGTGTGCTCGATGATGTCGGCGACGATCCGCATCGAGGGCTTCGGCGGATAGATGTACGTGTTCCGGACCATGAACTCCTTCAGGATGTCGTTCTGGATGGTCCCGGTCAGGTCGCTCTGCTTCACGCCCTGCTCTTCGCCTGCGACGATGAACATGGCGAGCACGGGCAGCACCGCGCCGTTCATCGTCATGGAGACGCTCATCTCCGCGAGCGGGATGCCGTCGAAGAGGATCTTCATGTCCTCGACGGAGTCGATGGCCACCCCCGCCTTGCCCACGTCGCCCGTGACGCGCGGGTGATCGCTGTCGTACCCGCGGTGGGTCGCCAGATCGAAGGCGACCGAGAGCCCCTTCTGCCCGGCGGCGAGGTTGCGGCGATAGAAGGCGTTCGACTCCTCCGCGGTGGAGAAGCCGGCGTACTGGCGGATCGTCCACGGCCGCTCCGTGTACATGGTGGCCTTCGGCCCGCGCACGAACGGGAAGAGGCCCGGAGCGGTGTCGATGAACTCGAGGTCGGCGATGTCGGCCGCGGTGTAGAGCGGCTTCACGTCCAGGCCCTCCGGGGTGTGCCATACGAGGTCGTCGACGGGCGCGCCCTTCCGCTCTTTTTCGGCGAGGCGCTTCCAGTCGTCGAGGATGGGCTTGCTCTTCGGATCCTGCATGGGTGACGGCGCACTTAGCGCGGGCGCGGCCGGCAATCAAAGGGCCGGAGGCTCCAAACCCGCCAATTGTCGCTATTTCTTGCGTTCACGCAGGATGCGCGCGAGCGCTTTGCCGGCGTTCTCGGCGAGCTGATCGCCGCGCCGCGTGGCGAGATAGGTCGTCACCAGGCCCGCGGCAACGTAGACGAGGGCTGCGCGACCCGAGACCATGACGGCGCCGACCGCGACCTCCCCCTGCGGGTTTCCGAGTACGTCGGCGAGCGCCGCGTGAACGGGCGTGGTCGGAACGGGGCCGACGTAGCCGAGCGACTGGACCGCCATTTGCACGATGCTCGGGCCGTCGACGGGGATCAAGAGCCCACGGACTCTGTCGCGGAGGCGCGCGTCGTTCGTGTCGCGTCCCTCGAAGCTCTTGCCGCGTGCGGTGAGCACGACGACCGTCGATGCGACGGTCGCGAGCCCGGCGATGAGCGCGGACACGACCTCTTCCGCCGTGGTCGCTTGCGCGAGGTCCTCGAGCGCGCTCGCGGCGGACTCCACGAGCGCGGCCGGGGGGGCGACGTCCGGCGGAACCGCCGCGACCGTCGGCGGAAGAGCCGCGCGCGGCGCGGCCGTCGGCGTCCCGAGCGGACGCGTGCTCGTCAGTGAGATCATCGGCAGCGGCGCGAGGCTCGCCGTCCGTGTCGTCTTCTGCACCGCCGGAGCCGGCGGCGCGAGCGAGCCGTGACGCGCCGTGCTCGGCGGTGCGGGCTCCACGCTCCGGCGCACGAGGGGAATCGGCCGCTCGCTCGGGCGAAGCAGAGTCCGGCTCGGTTCCGGCAGCGAAGCGGCGCCCGGTGCCTTCGTACCGAGCGCCGGCGTCAGCCGGCGCGACGCGTCGCCACCCGCGCTCTCGGCCAGGGCGTCCAGGATCGCACGCAAGGGTGCGACACTCACCTCGACGGGCGCGCCCAGGTGGTACGAAAACTCGCTCGCCACGTGGCCATCGGTCGCGTGGGCCGCCATGACGTGCACAACCGCGCTCACGGGATCGCGGCGAATCGGTATGGCCGCGAGCGCCAGAGCGAGCCCCTTCGGCAGAGCGTCGACGAGCGCCGCATCGAAGGCGAGCGGTGCGGCCCCCGGGTCGCTCGGCTTGCCGAGCTCCGCCTCGAGACGCTCGACGAGCTCCGGCCGCCGTTCGGCGAGGCCCTGCAGAAACGAAACCCGCTCCGTCACATGCCTGTAGAGCGCGGCGTTTGCGTCCTCTGGTGCAACGACGCCCTCCCACGTCAGGCGCCGCGCGAGGGATACGGTCATAGCCTGCAATCGTCTCCCGGAGCGAGCTCCGTCGCAACCGGATAACCGTGTGTCGGCAGGGACGCTCGGCGCGCCCTCTACCAGCATCCGCATCGCGCCGGTCACCCGCCGAACTGCACGACGATCTCGGTCCGGCGAAGCAAGCCGAGCTCGTCGCGCGCCACCTGCTCGACCTTCGCGGGATCGCTCTTCAATTGACGCACCTCGACTCGCAGCTGCCGGATCTGATCCCCGAGCCGCGAGATTTCGACGTCGACGCGCCGTTTCTCCTCGGTGAGGGAGCTCAACCGGGGCGCGCCCGTCGGCGCAAGGATCATGACCGGCACGGAGATCGCCGAGATGGCGAGCACGGCGATGGGAAGAAGGCGTTCGACGACGGTCGAAAGAGCTGGCACGGGCGGTCACCGTCGCACGGCTCTTTTGCAGCGGACCAGAAATCGGCAAAGCCGGAGAACCCCGTGAAATATCGACGGATTTAGGACCCCATTCCGCCCTGCGAAGGTCCTGCTTTTGCTATCCTCCCGGGTGCGGGACGGCAAACCGAAGGGACCGCGCAGCTTCTCACTTCGAGGTGACGGCAATGGAGGTCGATCTGCTCCGCACTGAGCTCGAACGCTTGTTCGAGCTCGATGAGCTTCTGACGTTGAGCCGCGATCTGCTCGGGTTCGATCCCGAAGCGATCGGCGGCACCGCCGGCAAGGGCTCCTTCGTCCGCGCGCTGACGGACCACTGCGTCGCACAGGAGGCGTTCGAGGCGCTCTGTGATGCCGTCGCCGTCTCGAAGAGCGGCGCGAGCCCCGAAGTCGCCGAGCTCGGGCAGCGCGGTCTTTCGCCAGCCGACGAGCTGTCGCTCGGCATGACGTTCGGGCCATTCTTCATCCTGCAGAAGCTCGGCGAAGGCCCGGCAAGCATCACCTACGCCGCGAGCACCACGGAAGGCGCCGTGCGCCTCAAGGTGCTGCGTCGGGAGGCCGGACGAGATCAGCGCGCGCTACGGCGTTTCCTCACGCTCACCCGCGTGTCAGGAAAGATCGCACATGTGGGCCTCCCGAAAGGGCTTCGCGCCGACAGCGCGGAGGGCCGTCATTTCGTCGCTCACGACGCGGTCGACGGACAGTCGCTGGCCGCGCGCATCGCCCGCTCCGGTCCGATGCATCTCGAGGAGGCGCGCGACTTCCTGGCAATCCTGCTGTCGGCGCTCGGCGCGCTGCACGAGCAACGCCTCGTGCACGGCAACCTGAAGCTCGAAAACGTTCTCGTTCACCGGACAGCGGAGGGCGCGACGTCCGTGTGCCTCGTCGATGCATGCGTCGATCGCCTGCGGACGCGGCCGCCGCCCAACGGTCACATCGAGCCCTGGTCGGTGAGCTCACCGAAGACCGTCTCGCCGGAGCAGCTGCGCGGGCACGCGCCGACCCCCGAGAGCGACATCTATGCCTTCGGCGCGCTGCTGTTCGAGCTGCTCACCGGGCGGGCCGTCTTCGAGGTGAAGAGCATCGCGGACGCGATGGTCGCGCACCTCTCCGAGGAGCCGCGAGCGCCGAGCAGCGTGGCGCCCCCCGGCTTCGTGACGAAGGAGCTCGACGAGCTCGTGCTGCGGCTCCTTGCGAAGGATCCCGACGCACGTCCCTCGAGCGTCCACGCCGTTCGCGAGCTCCTCGACGCGCTGGGCGGGGCCGCCGGCGACAACCCCTCGACCGCCGGTGCGATGAGCGAGGAGGAGCTCGAGCTTCGGATCGACGCGGTGGGCTGGGAGCCAGAGAACGAGGAAGCGGCGCTCGCGCTCGAGTCCGCAGTGACCGAGGGTGCCGACGCCTCGCGCGTCGCGGGCGCGCTGTTCGACGCCGCCTCGAAGATCGTGCAGGAAGACTCGCCGGAGCGCAGGAATGCAGCGAAGGGGCTCTATTTCCGGGCCGCGCGGCTCTACGAGCAATCCGCCGCTGCGCCCGACGGCGCCGAGAAGGCGTACGCCGCAATTCTCGCGCTCGATCCCGAGGACGGCGCGGCGCGCGCACGGCTGGACGCCGTGCGGGAGAAGCTCGGCAAGTACGAGGAGCTCATCGAGTCACTGCTCGAGCGCGCGGATACGGCCGAGCTCGGCGTGGAGCGCGGAGCGCTCCTCGCAAACATCGGGCGGCTCTACGCGACGCGCGTCGGCGACAACGAGCAGGCGCTGGTCGCGATGACGCAGGCGCTATGCGCCGATCCTTCGGCGGCCGAGCACGCGAACGAGATCGAGCGGCTCGCGGGCAGCCAGGCCGGAGCGTGGCGCGACGTGCTTTCGGCGTGCGCGGAAGCCGTGGAGAGCGACCTCTCTCCCGAGGCCAAGGTCGCTCTCTTTCTCCGCATGGGCCGCTGGTACGAGGCGCGGCTCTCCCGCGCCGACCTCTCGGCGGCGGCGTTCCAGGCGATCCTCTCCATCGCGCCCGCGAACGAGGAAGCGATGGACGGGCTCACTGCCCTGTATCGCAAGTCGCAGCAATGGCCCGAGCTCGGCGCGCTGCTGCTCCGTCGCGTCGACACCTCCGCCGACGTGTCCCGCGCGCACGACATGCTGGCCGAAGCGGCCGGCATTCTCGAGGCGCACATGAGCGACGCCGCCGGCGCTCGCGATCTCTATCGTCGCATCCTCGCCACCGACCCGGCCCACGAGCAGGCGTCGGAGGGCATGGCGCGGCTCCTCGAGCAGGCCCGCGACTACGCCGGTCTCGTGAAGCTCATCGACCAGCAGATACATTCGTTGAAGGGGCCCGAGCGGCGGCGCGCGCTCTGCCGTGCGGCGGAGCTCTACGAGGACCGGCTCGGCGACGACGCCGAGGCGATCCGCCGCTACGACACCGTGCTCGCCGAGGACGCCTCCGACGCGGACGCGTTGCACGGGCTCGATCGGCTCTACAGCAAGGCCGGCCGGTTCCCCGATCTCCTCGAGAACCTGACGCAGCAGCTCACCGTCGCCACCACACCACGCCAGAAGATGGCGCTGTGGGAGCGCATCTCGAGCGTCCACGACGAGGAGTTCCTCGATCACGGAAAGGCCGCCGCGGCGCTCGAGCAGGTGCTCGAGATAGATCCGGAGCACCTGCCGTCTCTCGCAAACCTGGAGCGTCACTACCGCGCGCTCGGCCGCTTCGAGGAGCTGGTGAGCCTCTACGAGCGACATCTCACGCTCGCCACCGATCCCGCGCAAAAGCTCGAGCTCGCGCTGGCCGCGGCGAGCACGCTGTCCGACAAGCTCGGCTCCACGGATCTCGCCATCGCCGCCTACGAGCGGGTCCACGAGCTGAACCCCGAGCACGCGGGCGCCCTGGAGGCGCTCGCGCGGCTCCGCCAGACGGCCGGTGACGAGGACGCCGCGCTCGACGTCCTCGAGCGTCTCATCGAGAAGGCGGAGACGCCGCAGGCGCGCGCGGAGCAGCTCGTCCGCATCGCGAAGCTTCTCGAGGCGCGCGGCGATCGTGATCGCGCGATCGAGTCGTACAAACAGGCCCTCGACGCTTCGCCGAAGGACGCGTCCATCGCCGCTGCGCTCCGGGCGGCGTACGTCGCGCACGGTGACGTGAACGCCGCTGCGGAGCTGCTCGAGCGCGAGCTCGACGACGCCGAGGGCGACCGGCTGGCGGCAAAGCTCGCGTCCGAGCTCGCCGTGCTGTGCCGCACTCGCCTCCGGGACGACGCGCGGGCCGAGCGAGCCGCGCGTCGCGCGCTCGCGCACGACCCGACCAACACCGAGTCGCTCTCGCTGCTCGGCGACGTCGCCTTCGAGGCAGGGCGCTTCGTGGAGGCCGCCTCCGTGTACGAGAAGCTCGTCGCGCGCGCGGACGTCCTCGAGCGGAGCCTCGCGGTGCGCACCCTGATGCGCTACGTCGATTGCCTCGCGAAGAGCGGCTCGACGGAAAAGGCCCTCGCCGCGATGGACACGCTGCTCCGCCTCGCACCCGACGACAAGGAGGCGCTCGCCCGCGTGGCGGTCGTGACGTTCGAGAACGGCTCCCCCGCGCGCGCGCTGGACCTCCACGACGAGCTGCTCCGGCGCTTCGGCGACACGATGTCCGCGCACGAGCGCGCCGCCGTCGCCTACCGGCTCGGGGAAGCCGCCCGCCGCTCGAATGATCTCGAACGCGCAGTGGAATCACTGGAAACCGCGAGCGAGCTCGATCCGTCGAGCGAGCTCCCGCTCATCGCGCTTTCGGCGGCGTACGAGGCGAAGGGAAGCTGGGAGCGCGCCGTCAACGCGAAGACCCGCCACCTCGACATCGCCAGCGGGCAGGTGCGCCAGGAGCTCCTCGTCGAGATCGGCGACATCGCCGCGAACAGGCTGAACGATCGCGCGCTCGCCACGAAGAGCCTGGTCGCCGCCCTGGACGAGCGACCCGACGACCGGAAGCTCCTCGCGCGATTGATGCAGTTCTACGGCGAGGACAAGGACTGGCAGAAGCTCCTCGACGTCGTGCTGAAGCTCGCCGAGTTCGTCGAGGACCCAAAGCAGAAGGCCAAGTACTTCCAGACCGCCGCGCTCGTCGCGGGGCAGGAGATGGGCGAGTACGATCTGGCCGTCGACTACTGCGACCGCGTGCTCTCCTTCGATCCCGCGAACGACACGGCCGCCGACCAGGCCATCGAGTTCCTGGAGAAGAAGGGCGATTACGCGGCCGCCGTCGAGCGCCTGAAGGACAAGGCGAAGGCCGCGAGCGAAGCGAAGAACACCGCGCGCATGCTGGACGCCTTCAATCAGCTCGCGCCGATCTACAAGGACAAGCTCGGGCGAATGAGCCACGCAGTCGACGCCCTGGAGGCCGCGCAGACACTGGAGCCCGAAAACAAGGACCGGAACAAGCTCCTGGCCGAGCTCTACGCGGCGACCCCGGAGCGGTACATGAGCAAGGCCGTCGAGGCGCAGCTCGCGATGCTCCGGCAGAACCCGTACAGGGTGGAGTCGTACAAGCTCCTTCGCAAGCTCTACACGGACGTGAAACGCGCGGATCCGGCGTGGTGCCTCTGTCAGGCCCTCTACGTGTTGAAGCTCGCCGAGCCCGACGAAGAGCGCTTCTTCCGGCGCATGCGCTCGGAGGATCCTGCCTACGCGCAGCAGGTGATGACGGGCGACGACTGGCTCGAGCTCGTGTTCCACGCGGACGCCGACGCGCTCCTCACCTCCCTGTTCGCGCTCATCGAGCCGGCCATCGTGGCGGCGCGGGGGCAGAGTTTCGCGTCGCTCGGGTACGACCCCGCGTTCGCCGTCGACGCCGGTGGGCACCCCTACCCCGTCAGCCAGACGCTCCACTACGCCGCCGGCGTGATGGGGCTCACCTTGCCGCCAATCTTCGAGAACACGAATGACGCGAGCGGGCTCGGCTTCCTGCACGCCGAATCGCCGTCGATCGTCCTCGGAAGCGCCGCGCTCACGGCGAGCGCGTCCCCTCAGGCCCTCGCCTTCGTCGCGGCGCGGCATCTGGCCTATTTCAGGCCCGGTTTCTACGTCCGGCAGCTCGTGCAGTCGGGCACCGGGCTGCGCTCCTGGCTGTTCGCCGCGATCAAGATGAACGTCCCGCTCTTCCCGGTCACGCCGGATCTGGAGGGGCCGGTGCGCGAGGCGATGAGCGCGCTCGAGCGCCAGCTATCTCCGCAGATCCGCGACCACCTGGCGCGCGTCGTCTCGAAGCTCATCCAGTCTGGAGCCGCGCTGGATCTGAAGCGATGGGTGCAGGGCGTCGATCTCACGGCGGATCGCATCGGCTTCGTCCTCTCCCATGATCTCGAGACCTCGGTCGAGATCGTACGCGCGTCGGACGAGAGCTCGAGCTCCCTCAGCCCACAGTCACGCCTGAAGGACCTGGTCCTGTACGCGATCAGCGAACCCTACTTCGAGCTTCGCACGCGTCTGCGCATCAGCGTCGAGCAGTGACGCTGCTGTCACGGGCGGCGGCTTTCACCCGCTCCGCCGTCGAGCACCGGCCTACTGACCAGGATCCGCGGGCGCCTCCGGCGCCGGTGTCGGCTCTTCCGGTGGCGGTGGTGGCGCCGCGGGGCTCGGCGTCGGGCGCGCGCTCGTGCGACGGCTTCGCACAGCGCCGCCGGCATCGCCGCCTCCGACCGCTGGCGCGAACGCGAGCCGAGCGAGCGGGCCAGTGATGCGCCAGGCATAGAAGCCGTCGTCTCGCCGGGCTCGCTTCATCTTCGGATCGAGATCGAACAGACCTGGCACGCTCGAGCCGGGCGCTCCGAAGATGCTGCGAGTCATGTCGTCCTTGTTCTTGTAGGGGTCGGCAAACTTGAACCGCAGGTTGAGATCCGCAAGGCTCGAGTCGGGCTTGTCCATCAGGCGGATGCGGCCTTCCGACACGACCTCCAGATCCGGGCCCTTCGTCGACAGCTCGGAGAGCTTCAGCGTGCCCTCGGTCACATCGGCCTTCATGGTGAACTGGCCGGCGCGAACGGTGGGCAGCGCGATCATGTCGCGGATCTTCGTCTTGCCGTCCCCCAGAGTCAGATCCGCTATCTTCAGCTCTATAGTGCCGTCCGCGAGGGACAGCTTCTCCTGAGGAAGCTTCAGATCGATCTTGCCGCTGACGGTGCCGCCGAGCGGCAGGCCGATAAGCTCGGACAGATACGGCATCTTCGAGGCGTCGACGTCAGTGAGCTCCACCTCGAGGTTACGTCCGTCGCTACTCGTCTTGACGCTGGTGTCGATGTTGCCGCCGAAACCGTCGAGCGACAGCGCGAGCGAGGTGGTGCCCCAGAGCAGCGGGAACATGGAAACACGCGCGAACATGTCGTCCACTACGTATTCGGGAGCTGGCTTTTCCTTCGCGCCCGGCTCGGCCGGCGGCGGCGAAGCCCCGACGAACTTGACCCCCTTCGCCACCACGCCCGGGAAGCGCCAAGCCCAGGTGAGCTTGTCGACCTGCATGTGCATCGGCGCATTCGCGTTGAAGTTCGCCACGATCGCGTTCTTCAGACGCTCCCACGGCGCGCACACGTAGCTGAACACCACGAGGCACACAACGTAGAATGCAGGGTAGCCGGCGTAGGCCAGGATCCGACGAAGCCTCGGGTTCATTTTTCCTCCGCCGCCGCTTCGGCGCTCGAGGCAGGCTTCGTCTTGTCGACTTCCTTCCGGTCGTACGCCGAGACGATGAGCGACACGTCCCAGGAATCCGGCTCGGTCGCGCGCTTCCGGATGTCGATACCCGAGACGCGTACGGGGAAGCCCGACGTCTCGATGCCCTCGAGAAACAGCGAAAGGTTCTTCATCCCCACCTTCTGAAGCTCGATCTTCGTGGAACGCTCGTCGTAGCGCTTGCCGCCATGCGGCACGAGCGGGCGATCCTGGCTCTCCGGGATCTCGATGCCGTGCACCGTCGCCAGCTGCTCCAGGAAACCCGCCAGCGCCGGCGCCGGGCGCCCGTACCGACCCATGATCTTCTGCCGCTGAGCGTCGCGGAGCTCGAGCTGCGGCCGCGCGTCGAGAATGGCCTGGCTCACCTCCCGGATGGCGTCGTTCTCCCGGCTCCTGGACGTGGCCGTCGCGAACAGGGCAATCGGGATGAAGAGGAACACCAGCACGGCGAAGATCCCGACGAGGGCGAGCAGCAGGCGCTGCTCGCGCGCCTCCAGCCGATCGAAGCGCTCGCGCAGCGCGGCCGCGCTCAGGTTCGAGGGAAAGTTCACTTCTCTCCCTCCTGGCTGTCGGCCTTCTTGCCGGCCACCGCGTCCTCGGGGCACTTCAGGTCGCTCTCGAGCATGTACTTCTGCCGGGTTCCGTTCACGACCTGACTCACCTTCGTGATCTTCACGTCGCTGAAGCACTTGTTCGCCTTCAGCCCGTCGGCGATCTGCTGCGCCTCCGACGCGGAGCCCACGATCCCGCGGAGCTTCAGGTGCTCGCGCGAGAACTCCATCTCCTCGACATCGTGGACGATGGCGATGGGAACCGCCTTCGACAGCTCGACCATGGCGTCGAAGCCGTCGAAGTGCGGCATGGGGTCGACCTCCGCGCGCGCCGTAGCGCCTTCCAGCAGCTCACGCGCGTGATCGGGGTCCGTCGTCTCCTCGCCGAAGGCGTCCTTCGTCAGGACCCCCAGATCGGCGGACAGCTTCTCGTGCTCGTGCGCGAGCGACCTGAGCTCCGCCCAGGTCGAGAAGAAGAACGAGAGCAGGATCACGGCCCCGAGCGACACCAGGAGCGGCGCCTTCTCCTTTATGAAGGCGAAGCCCCGCTGATACGAGAGCCCGCCGCGGCGCAGGTCGAGATCCCGCGGGCGGCCGCGGAGCCCGAGGGCGAGACCGAGCGCGCGCGAGAACCGTGGAAGCGCGGCGGCCTGATCGGCAGTGAGGCCCTCGAGGCGCGGCGCCGGAAGAGACGTCACGGGCAGCTGGAGCTCCGCGGCCAGGTAATCGATGGCGCCGGACGCCGCCGCGCCGCCTCCCGTCAGGAAGACGGATCCGACGGCGCTCCCTACGACGAGCGCGGCGGATGCCATGGTCTGCCGGAGCTGCGCGGCGAGCTGCGGAGCCGACTCCGGAAGACCCGACACACCGATCGACAGCGTCCTGGCATACGCGGGCTGGCCGCGCCGGAGCACCACGACCTCCGACCGGTCTTCACCGAGCTCGAGCACCGCCACCGGCGCGTCGGTGGCAAGCTCCGGCGTCACGTTGGCGAGGTTCGCGAGCGGTAGCGCTCCCACGCCCACACGTTCGGCCTGGCGCGAGACGGCGCGCGCGACGAGATCCAGGCGCTGCTTGACGTGATCCTTGCGAACCGCTGCCGCAAGGACGTCGATGGAGTCCGTCGAACTGTCGCGGGGAAGCTGGATGAAGTCGTACACCAGGTCGTCGATGTCGACGGGCACCTGCGCCTCGAGCTCGAAGGGGATGACCTCGGCGAGCTGCTTCAGCGCAGTGGGCGGCAGCCGCAGGCGATGGATGAACGCGACGTCGCCGTCCACCGCGACCGCCACCGCATCGCTGTGGGGGACGAGCGGGACGAGGCAGGCTCGCACCGCCTCGTCCAGATCCGGGATCTGGCTGCGGTCGACTTCCGAGACCGCTTCCAGGGTCATCTTGCGAAAGCTCGCGACGAGCAAGGTGGCCCGGACGTGCCGGTTCTGGATGTCTATGCCGATGATCTTCGCCATCTCGGTCGTCCGTCAGTCCAGGTGAAAGTACACGATTCTGCCGCCCGGGTTTGGCATCAGATACGCCAGCGCCCCATCGACCGTCGCGCCCGGCGGCGCGTTCGCCGGAAGCTGCCCTTGCTGGAAGCCCACGAAGGGGAGAGCGTTCGTCGCGCTACCGCTGAGGCCGAGCCCCGCGAGGCCCGGCGCGGCCGCCGCGCCGGTGAGCGGAGCTCCGGCCGCCCCCGTGCCCGTGCCGGGTGCGCCGCCGAGCCCGAGTGCCGCGGCGGCGCCGGGCGGCAGGGCATTCGCCAAGAGCTGCGCCGGCGTCGGCGCGTTGCGAAAGTCGACCACCGCATGGATACGCACGCGCGAATCGCGCTGGCCCGACTTCGCCCTCCCGGTCGCGATGATGCTGAAGACCTTGCTCTCGGCGGTGATCGACTTCTTCACGGCGTCCTCGCCACCGTTCCCGAAGACGACGGGCTCGAGGTTCAGGGACTTCAGGATGAGGCCGATGGGCCCCTGCTGCTTCAAGGCCTGTACGAAGGCGTTCGCGGACGGGAAGACGGGCGCACCGCTGGTGAACATCCTGACCATGTTCACCAGCGCAACGAACTTCGCGCCCTCGAGGGGGTCCATGCACATCTTCGCGAGGCTGGCGCCGCCGCAAACGATCGCGAGGAGCGTCTGAGCATTCGCCGTGTTGACGTTCACCTTGCCGGTACCCCACACGGTGACGTTGCGGCGAGTAGCGTCGTTCGGGTCTGGATCGATGAAGGTCGCCCAGAAGTCGTCGCTCACGCCCCGGACGTTGTGGAGCTCCTCCAGGCTGTCGAACGGCGCATTCTTCCGGAAGTACGGCGGATCGAGCATCTGATAGAACGAGTCTTCCGGCGTCGAGCTCGGGCCGACCGCCGTGCGGAGATCGCAGGTGGTGGCTGTCTGGTCCGGGTCGACCCAGTCGATGATCGCGCCGCAGATCTGCATCCGGTCGGAGTACTGGCCGTCGCCGTCGCGGCCCGTGAAGAGCGGCTCGTACTGCGGCGGAGCGATGAGCCCCATGATCTGTGCCGCGAGCCGCATCTGGGTGAGCGGGTCGTGCACGGCGTTGTTGATGTCGATCTTCGAGTCCTCGTCCAGGATCTCGATGTCGAAGCCGGCCCCCTCCATCCCGAGCTTCTTCCCCTTCTCCATGTTCACGCTAGCGAGTGCGGAGAACTTCGCCTGACCGGCGACGTCGTTGAAGGCGCCGAGCACCTGATCGGCGAACTGCCATACCGGTATCTGCGGCGGGGGCCCGCCCATGAGCATGAAGAGCGGAGCGATCGACTTGCGGATGCTCGGCTCGGCGGCGATGAGCAGCCGGGAGAGCTGGACCGCGGAGCGAGCCGCGTATTCGGCCTTCATCCCGTCGCGCGCGGAGAGGGCGCTGCCGAGCTCTGCCGACGTCTCGTCCTGGAAATCCGTCAGCATGACGGCGAGGATGGTCAACGCGCCGAGCACGAGGATCAGCGCGACGCCACGCTCGCGGCTTCGCTTCCTCCGGGTGCGGCGCGTGGCGGTCATTCGATGGCGAAGGTCAGGGGTTGGTACATCTGCAGGGGGATCTTCGTCTCGAACTTCAGCGTGCCCTGACCGCGGCCCACGTAGCTGCGACGCCCTCCGTTCAGCACGAGCTTCACGTGAATGTAGATGGGGAGCTGATTCGTGTGCGTCACGGTGTCGGTCGAGTCCCACGCCTCGGTCCATTGCCCCGTGAGCGCATCCAGGTACCGGAGCTTGAAGAGATCGATGTCCGTCGCCAGCACCTCGACCCTGCCGCCCTTGTCCGGCTTCGCATCGAGGCGCGGGCTGATCCGGCGGACGAGGTCGGTGACGCCCGATTGCTTCCGGTCGGAGAGGCCGAAGTACGACAGCTCGCACTGGTCGGACTCGTGGGAGTTCTTGTCGAAGCGTCGGTTCGAGAAGGAGTTGAAGTCGATACGATCCGCCGGAGTGCCACGCGTACCGATGAACGCCGTCTTCACGACGACGAGGGTCGGATCGAAGGGACGGTGCATGGAGATATACGCGCTCGAGAGCTCCTGCGTGAAGCGGCGCAGGGCTTCCCGGCCCTCGTGGATACGATCGTCGATGCGCTCGACGCCCTCCTTGCTGTTGCGCATGCCGGCGAACGCCGTGTAGACCAGCATGCAGATCGCGGCGAGGACGCCGGTCGCGATGAGCAGCTCGATGAGCGTGAAGCCGCTCTCGCCGGACCTGCGCGCGCTCACCGCGTCCCTCCGATGAGTGACGGCGTGGTCGCGCCCCCCGGAGCGGCGGCGCCCGGCGCAGCCCCCCCGAGGAGCCCCGAGATGGCACTGAAAGCGCTATCGAGCCCGGTGGCGGCATTCGGATCGAGCCCACCCTGCATGGGGTTCGTGACGTACTCGACGACGTCGAGGCTCTTTCCCTTGCCGCCGCCCTGCCACTCCACGGTGACCGTAAGCTTCCGGATGCTCGCCTCCAGCATCGGCTTCAGCGTCGGGTACACCATGCTCATCACCATCGGCACGAGCGACGACATGGCGCCCCCGAGGGGCGAGCCGCCCGCCAGCGCTCCCTGGTCCGGCATCGCGGAACCGATGGGCACGGTGCCCTTCACCGTTTGCCCGAACTGCGACGAGCCGAACGACGATTGCCCGAACGGCGTCGAGCCGAAGCTATTGCTGTCGGCGGGAGACGGCGAGCCGGGGAGACCACCGCCGAGGCCCGGCAAGCCGGGGGGCAGCGACGCCCCCGGAATGCCGCCGGGTGCCTGCCCGGAGAGCAGCTTGCCCACGTCACCGAGGCCCGAACCCGACCCGAGGACGGCGCCGTTGGTCTGCCCCACCTGCGCGATCGCGCCGAGCGCGCCGAGCCCGCCCGGGCCCATCGCGCTGTTCATCTGGTTCGACAGCTCGCTCGCGGTCGGCGGCAGCGGCAGCTCGATCTTCTCGATCTTCCACTTGCACTTGTAGCCGGGCTGCGACTCGTCGTTGCAGCAGTTGCCCTCGTCCTTCACTTCGGTGAGGGGATACCCCTCCTTGTTCAGCTTCAGCTCGAGCTCGCTCAGGCGGCAGCGCACCATGCCGGTGGCCAGGCTGATGCGCTCCGCGTACGAGGAGCTCGCGAAGAGGCCGGTCTGCGCCGACAGGATCGCCGTCATGCCGAGCCCCAGGATCGCGATCGCGACGAGGACCTCGAGCAGCGTGAAGCCGTGGGAGCGAGTGGCGGTCAAAACGGGCTCTCCCGCTGGCCGAAGTCCTCTTCGTCGTGCGGCTGGACGAGGTCGACCTTGCCCGCCTGGATGCGCGCACGGGCCGTGAGCGGGCTCACGAGCACGGAGAGCACGTCGTCGCTGCCGGTACGCGCGACCTGCACGACGGCGCGCTCCGTCCCGCCCCCGGGCCAGAAGTAGAGATACGCCCGCCCCTTGTCGCGCGGCTTGAGATCGTGCTCGGTCTGGACGAGGCGGAAATTCACCCCTTTGCCGATCTCGCGCCCCTTGGAGGGGTCGCCGCCAGAGCTGCCGAGAGCGATGGCGGTGAACTTCGCGCGCGGGGCGCGCGGCCCCTTGATGATCGCGTCGGCGTACGCGAGCGACTCCTTCTCCGCGACCGTCGCGGCGCTGGCGCCCGCGGACGCCCCCTCGGTGGCCTTGGTGTCCGACGTCTCCTTCACGCGGAGCATGCGGTCGCTCGTCTCCTCCATGAGCAGCCGCCCCTCGTCGATGTCGAACACCAGCCGCACCGCGCGACCCGTCGTGTTCGCTCGCGTCACCGCGAGGCGGGCGGCCGTGATGACCAGACCCGCAGCGGCGCGCATGCGGTTGCCGGCGAGGAGCCCGCTGCCGGACACGATGGTGCCCGCGAGCACCGCCATGAGCGCGATGACGACGAGGACCTCCACGAGCGTGAAGCCCCGCCGCCCGGCCATCGCCGGATTGCGCTCTCCACTCACGCGTCGGTCGTTCATCACCTCACCTCACGACGAGCCTCACTGGGTGCCCGTGGTGAGCCCCTTCGGCACGCGGATGTCGTCGGGGGTGCCCTTCTTCTTGTCGGGACCGTTGGAACCGACGATGACGTCATCGTCCGTGCAGGCCAGCTGGTACGCCTCGCCCCAGGGATCCGAGGTGTTCGACGCGGAGTCGAGCTGCTTCTCTTGCACGAGCTGGCTGATGGTCGGGCAGCTCGATTCGTTGTTGATGCGCTGCCAGTTCTGGATCGCGCCGCGGATGACGCGGGCGCCCGTCTCGGCGCTCTTGACCTGCGCCTCTTTGTAGCGGGGCAGCGCGAACACGGCGACGCCGCTCGCGACCATCGCGATGATTGCCACGACGATGAGCACCTCGACCAGGGTCACGCCGCGCTCGAGCGCGCGGCGCGCACCCGGGGAACTCGTTTTACGGATCATTTGCATCGGAAGGGTCTCCATCTGTTCGCCTGGTCATTGAATGCGATCGAGCCCCGCCGGCTTGCCGTCCGGGCCGTCGCTGAAAAGATCGTAGCGAGCGCGGTCCGCGCCCGGGCAGGACAGGCGAAGCGGCCTCCCCCACGCATCGCGTGGAACCGCGTCCCCGGTCTCGTATTCCCCCACTCCGGCGAACCCGCCCTTCGGGCAGCCCCCGTCGTGGTCCGCCATGTAGGAGTCGACGGACCTGCGCACGTTCAGGATCGTCGCGCGCGTCCGCCGGATGCCGGCCGTGCGGCGCTCGTGCATGCCCAGCAACACCACGACGCCGATGACGCCGAGCGCCAGCAGCACCGGCCCGGCGTGGTCCAGGCGGATCCGCCGGAGCGGACCTCCTCGCTTCTCCCACGGGAAGAAGATGTGACGTTCGAGCGGCCGGTGCTTCGCCATGCTCATTGCACCAGCTGGTTCATCTGCACGAGCGGCATGAGGATGGCCATGGCGATGAAGCCGACTACCCCGCCGAGCAGCATGATCATGAGCGGCTCAAGGAGGCTCGTGAGCGCGACGACCTTCACCTCGACGTCCGCCTCGTACGCGCGGCTGACGTTGTCGAGCATCTGCTCGAGCTGCCCCGTCTTCTCTCCGACGGCGATCATATGGGTCACCATCGGTGGGAACTGGCCGCTCCGCCGAAGCGGCTCGGCGATGCTCTCGCCCTCCCGGATCGAGCCGATCGCGGTGGAGACGACGTTCTCGAGCACGGCGTTACCGAGGACGTTCTTCACGATGTTCATTGCTGTGAGCAGCTGTACGCCGCTGGCGAGCAGCGTGGACAGCGTCCGGGAGAAGCGTGCCACCGCGACCAGGCGGTTCAACTTACCGAAGATCGGCACGCGGAGCACGAACCCGTCCCATTGCATCCTGCCGGCCGGCGTCGCTCGCCACCTACGGAACACCCACACCGAGCTCACGATGATGAGGATGAGGAGCCACCAGTAGTGGGCGAAGATGTTCGATACGATGATGAGGAGCTGCGTGTACCAGGGGAGCTCCTGGCCCAGGTTGTCGAAGATGCTGACGACTTTCGGCACGACGGCCACCATCAGGACGCTGACCATCACGACGCCGATGAACATCATCAGCACTGGATAGGCGAGCGCCGCGGTCACCTTTCCCTTCAGGCGCGCCTGCCCTTCCATGAAATCGGCCAGCCTGTCGAGGACGGCTTCGAGCGTTCCGGACTCCTCACCGGCAGCGACCATGTTCACGTAGAGGCTCGGAAAGACCTTGGGATGCTCGCCGAGCGACTTGGCGAAGCTCGTGCCACTCTTCAGGGTCTCGCTGACGGCAGTGAGCACCCGGACGAGGCCCTCCTTCTCCACCTGGTCGACGAGCGCCGCGATGGAGTCCACGAGCGGCACGCCGGCGCGCACCAGCGTCGCGAGCTGCCGCGTCATTACGGCGACGTCGGCGGTCGTGACCCGGTGAAAGAACGCGAAGAGATCGATCTCGCGGCGCTGCGCCTTCGCCCGCTCGGCCGTCTCTTCCTGCGCGAGGGTGAGGAGGATCCCGTCCTTGCGCAGGATGGCGCGGAGCGCCTTCGGGTTGTCGGCGTCACGATAGCCCTTCACCGCCTTGCCGGTGCCGGCAAGGATCCCGCGGTACTCGAACACGGCCACGGCCTACGGCCTCCCGCCGGTCGACACCTGGTGAAGTTCGGACGACGTGTGCATTGCTATTCGACCATCACGTCTTCCTGTGTCGCCGAGAGGACCTCTTCCACGGTGGTCCTGCCCTCGAGCACCTTGCGCGCGCCGTCGTCCCTCATGCTCTCCATGCCCTGACCCTGCGCGGCGCGCTTGATGCTCTGCGCGTCGGAGTTCTGGAGCACGAGGTGCCCGACCGCGTCGTCGGCCATGAGCAGCTCGTAGATGCCGCGGCGCCCGGTGAAGCCTTTCTGCGCACACTGGTCGCAGCCCTTCGCACGATAGATCGTGGGCATCCCCGGACCGACCCAGCCGATGGCCTCGTAGGGGACGCCGTGAACTCGGTAAGCGGGCGCGAGCTCGCGTTCTCGCCTGCGGAGCGTCCGCTCGCGGTCGATGCCGAGCTGCTCGAGCTCGTGCTGCGTCGCCTCGTACGGCTCCTTGCAGTGCGTGCACAGGACGCGCACCAGGCGCTGAGCGAGCACGCCGATGACCGTCGAACGAACGCGGAACGGCTCGATCTGCATGTCGACGAGACGGGTGAAGGCGCTCGCCGAGTCGTTGGTGTGGATGGTGCTGACCACGAGATGGCCGGTCATGGAGGCGTGCATCGCGATCTCGGCCGTCTCCTTGTCGCGGATCTCGCCGACCATGATGATGTCCGGATCCTGGCGCAGGAAGGCGCGCATGGCGCTCGCGAAGGTGAGCCCGATCTTCGGCTGGACGTGTACCTGGTGGATTCCGGCGATCTCGTACTCCACAGGATCTTCGGCCGTCAGGATGTTGACGTCGGCGCTGTTGATCTTGTTGATGCACGCGTAGAGCGTCGTGGTCTTGCCGCTGCCGGTGGGGCCAGTGACCAGGATGATGCCGTCCGGCCTGTGGATGAGCTGATCCATCAGGTGGTAATCCCGGAGCGAGAAGCCGAGATCCGTGAGATCGAGGAGGACGCTCGTCTTGTGCAGGAGGCGCATGACGATTCGTTCGTGATCGCGGCTGGTCGGGATGGTCGAGACGCGGACGTCGATGCTGCGTCCGGCGATCTTCAGCGAGATGCGGCCGTCCTGTGGCAAGCGTTTCTCGGCGATGTTGAGGCCGGCCATGATCTTCACGCGGGCCACGACCGAGCTCATGAACTGCCGGCTGGCGCGCTTGGCAACGTAGAGATTGCCGTCGATGCGATAGCGAACCAGAACCTCGCGCTCTTCCGGCTCGATATGAATATCGCTGGCCCGCTCCTTCACCGCCTGGTGGAAGAGGCCATTCACCCAGCGGATGATGGGCGCGTCCTCGTCGGATTCGAGGATGTCGATCTCACCCTCGTCCTCGATCTGGTCGTCACTCTTCAGATCACTGGTGGTGTCCTGCTTCTCGTAGACTCGGTGCACCGCGTCCACGACCACCTCCGCGGGGGCGACGGTGACGTGCACCATCTTGCCGAAGGCCGCGCGGATGTCGTCGAGCGCGGAGGTATCGAGCGGATCCCCGCACACCACGTCGACGTGCTCGGGGTGCTCGGCAACCACGAGCACCTTGTGAGCACGCGCGTAGCCGATGGGCAGCCGCATCGCCGCGACGAGCGAGACGGCGTTTATGTCGACCTTCTCTGCGAAGGAGAGGCCACATTCGGCCGCGAGCGCGCGTGCCACGTCGACCTCCGTCGCCACCTGCGTCACCACGAGGAGCTCCAGGAGCGAAGCCTCCTTCTCACGCTGCTGGACGTAGAGGCTCTCGAGCACGTCGTGGGTGACGACGCCGCGCCGCACCAGGATGTCACCGATGGCTCTCTGTTCCAGCATTGTCACCTTGCTTCGGACGGATCCGAGTTGTCTGCCGGCACGCTGCGCGCGATGGGGTTGATGCGGATCGGCGAATCGTCCCCGGTGGGTCGAGTCCTTCGTGTCGGAACACGCGGGCGAACGGGGGCCGTCGCGGGCGGAGCAGTGCCGCCCGGTGCGGCAGCGCCGCCGGGCGCTCCGGCCTTCACGCCGCCCGGCAGCTCGATGGGAGGCGACGGCTCGTGGCCGCCCTTTTCGAGGGGCTTGCTCTCTTCCTCCATGCGGAGCTGCTCCTCGAGGTCCGCGTACGCCTTTCGGATCTCCTCGAGCAGGCCGTTGGCGCGCGAGTAGTCGCGCGGAGGCTCCCAGTTGCCCTCGAACACGAAGTACCGGTCCAGAAACTCCTGCCGCTCTTGCATCTTTCGTTCGAAGACCTTCCTGAGGTCCTCCTGGTCCCGGATGATGTAGGGCGTGAGGATCAGGAGGAGATTCGTCTTCTCCTTCGTGTTGGAGGTCGTACGAAAGAGGAACCCTAGCACCGGCAGATCGCCGAGCACCGGGATCTTGTGGCTGCTCTTCGTGACGGTGTCGCGCATGAGGCCGCCGATGACGACCGTCTGCTGATCGTCCACCACGATGGTGGTGTTCGCGCGGCGCTGGGTGATGGGGACGGCGCCGAGCGCGCCCACCGCGGCGCCCGGAGCGCTGTCCTCTTCCTGGATCTCGAGCCGCACCTGGTCGACGGCGTTGATGTGGGGCGTCACTTTGATGTGCGTCCCGACGTCCTGGCGCTGAGCCCCGAACCCGCCGAAAGCACCGAGGCCACCGAGCGCGCCGAGGGCTCCGAGGGGGCTCGCGCCCGCGCCACCCGCCGCGCCTAGCGCACCAAGTGGGCTTCCTCCAAGGTTCTGCTGCAGAGGAATGTTCTGACCGATGTTGATCTCCGCCGGCGTGTTGTCGGTCGCGATGATGTGCGGCGTCGACAGGACGTTGGTGTCGCCGCTTCCGGCGAGCGCATTGAGCACGACACCGAACGCGGGGATCGACACGCCGCTCAGCGCCGGGAACGTGTTCTGGCTGTTGTCGAGCGCGGGCCCGCGAACTCCGAGCGCGAGGCCCTGGAGCTGCGACGGGTCCGACGGAGCGACCGACTTCAATGGATCGAGACCACCGAGGAGGATGGTGTCGGAGGGCCCACCGAGGTTCACGCCGGCGCCGCCGTGATAGGCCATGCCGAGGTCGAGCGAGCGCCGCACCTGCACGTCCATGATGACGGCGTCGATGAAGACCTGGCGGCGCGCGTGATCGAGCTGCTCCACGACCATACGGATCTGCGCGTAGTCGCGCGCCGAGGAGGTGACGACCAGGGAGTTCGTCGGCTTGTCCGCCACGACGCGCACCTCCCCCTCGAAGACGGGCGCCGGCGCGCCCGGCTGGTTCTGCTGGCCGGCGGCCTTCGCGCCGGTGAGCATCTGCGTCATCGTCGCCGCAAGCTCTTCCGCCATGGCGTGCTGGAGCGGCAGGACGCGGATCTTTCCTGACGCGGCCGGCGCGACGTCGACGCGCTTCAGGAGCTCGAGGAGCTTCAGGTACGAATCCTCGGTCCCGACGATGACCAGTGCGTTCGTCTTGTCGTCGGCGATCACCTTCATGAGACCGGCGGCGTTCTTGCTGCCTCCGGGCGCGTTCAGCTCGAAGATGTCGTTGAATTGCTTGGCCATGTCGGCCGCCGACCCGTAGTGAATCGGCTCAATCCACATCTGCGAGCCCGCCCCGCCGACGTCGATCTCCTCGAGGATGCGCACCATGCGCTGGATGTTCGAGCCGCGATCCGTGAGGATCAGGAGCGACCCCGGCTCGTAGACCGAGATGTCGCCCTCCTTGCTCTTGAACTTGCCGAGCAGGTTGCCGGCCTCGGTCGCCGACGTGCTTCTCAGACGGTAGAGGCGGGTGATGAAGCGATCGGTGTCGGGGACGGGCTCGCCGCGATCGTAGACGGGCGTCGTCTCGGCCACGACGCCGCCGGTGTCGACGATCTTGTAGAAGCGCCCGTGGGGGACGACGGTCATCCCGTTCGCCTGCAAGATCGAGAGGAACGCCTCGTACGCCTCGTCGATGGTGACGGGCGTCGGCGACACCACAGTCACCTTGATCTGGCGCACCTTCTGGCCGTAGATGAAGCGCCTGCCCGTGATGCCGCTCACGTGATTCACGAGCTCGCCGAGGTCGGCGTCCTGCAGGTTGAACTTGACGAGCGATCCCCCCGGCTTCGGCTTGTAAGGGACGTCTAATGCCTTCGCGATCGCGTCCATCGACGTGGGAGGTGGCGCGCTCGCGCCCGGCGGCTCGGGTTCCGGCGGCGCGGCAGGGACGCCGGGCGCAGGCAGGGCTCCGGGCGCGGCGCCGGGAGGCGGCGTGGGAGTGACCGCTGGCGCGGCGTTCGGCGTGCGCGGCACGACACGCGCGGGCGGCGGCGCCTGGCCCATTGCGCGAAAGGCGAGCGTGAGCGTGAGCGCGCCCGCGAGACAGGAATAAGAGCGTTTGGTCGGCATTCTGGTCACTGGATCTTGAAGTCGATGGTCACGGGCGCGCCGCGCCGGGTCACTTTCACGGCCAGGCTGTCGGCGGTCCGGAGCCGCGCATACGCCTCGAGCGCCTTCTCGGGGCTCGCCATGTCGAAGCCGTTGATCTGCTCGAGGCGATCTCCGTTCTGCAGGCCGAGCTTCCCGAGGAGCGTGTCGGGGCGGATCCCGAAGAGGCGGATGCCCACGACCTTGCCGTCCTTCTGCTCGGGGACGATGCGGGCAGTGCGCATGAGCTGTGCCTGGTTCTCCAGGATGTTGTCGACGACGGCGCGGTCCACGTGAAACTCCGTGTCGCTCACCTTCTGGATGCGCTTGGCAATATCGTCGGGGACGCCGTTGGCGTCCTTCGGCGGAGGCGCCGCCGCGACCGGCGCAGGCTGCTCCGGCGTCGACGGCGCGAACAGGAGCACCTGACACAGCGTGGCCCCGCTGGTGAGCCACACGGACGGGCTGTTCTTCGACGTGTTGAAACCGATGTACGCGACCTGCTTGTCGCCCACCGCGTCGCCCACGCGACGGAGCTTGCCCATGGTATCCCCCGTCGCCTGCAGCACCGCGATCGACCACAGCGGATCGGGCGACTCCGTGATCGCGTGCGCCTGGATGCCGCCACAGTCGGGAGCGGAGAGCGGATTCGAGAGATCGAGCTGCGGCGTCGACGCCGTCGTCGAGTCCGCCGCCTCGGCGACCTTGTTCAGAGGACCCGTGACGGAGTCGAAAGGATTGCGCGAGAGGATCGGCTCCGCCGTCTTCGGGCCCGCGACATCGGCGGCCGACGCGAGCACGGTACCGCGCAAAGGACGAGGCGCCGGCGAGGGCGCAGGTCCGGTGTCGAGATACGAGCTCGCGACGAGCTGCATGATCCCCGACGCCTGAAAGTAGGCGGCCATGGCGACGAGCAGCATCACGAGCGCGGGAAAAAACCGTTTCGCTAGCTGGTCGAGAGCCATGAGTTCGCACGGCGTTCTAAGCGAGACCCATGCCAGACGTCAAAGCGGAAAATCGCCGTGATTTTGGCTGGTTACGTGTCAGGAAGCGAACGACGCCGCGCCAAGCTGGCAAGCATCGGTCGATCCGGCGTCGAGAGCTGCCAATTTGGCGAAATCGCCCCGCGCGCCTCGTGAAAAGTTCTGCGCTCGCAGGAGGACCGAGGCGCTCAACCCGCTCCCGGCGACTCGCCGAGCTTGCGGTAGATTGTCCGCGTCGAGATGCCGAGGAGCTGCGCGGCGAGCGACTTGTCCCCCGCCGTGTGACGCAAGGTCTCGCGGATCATCTTGGACTCCACGTCCTCCAGCGGTGTTCCGATCGAAAATGTGAGCGCCGACGGAGACGGTTGCGCGGCCTTCGCGATCGCATCGGGAAGGTCCTCGACGCGGATGGAGTCGGAGCGGCACAACACCGCGGCTCGTTCGATCACGTTCTCCAGCTCCCGCACGTTCCCCGGCCACGTGTAGTCGAGCAGCTTGACCATCGCGTCGCGGTGCAGGTCGAGCCGAGCGCGGCCGTTCTTGCGGCAGTAGATCCCGAGAAAGTGGTCGATGAGCAGCGGGATGTCCTCGCGCCGCGTCCGCAGAGCGGGCGCCGTCACGGCGATCACGTTTAGCCGGTAGTAGAGGTCCTCCCGGAAGCGTCCGGCTTCCACTTCTGCCGCGAGGTCACGGTTGGTCGCCGCGAGCAGGCGCATGTCGGCGCGCACCGGGTTGCCGCCCACGGGTTCGTACTCGCCCTCTTGGATCACGCGAAGGAGCTTCACCTGTACCGACGGGGTGAGCTCGCCGATCTCGTCGAGGAAGAGCGTGCCGCCGCGAGCGCGAGCGAAGCGTCCCTCGCGGCGAGCGACCGCCCCTGTGAAGGCACCTCGCTCGTGACCGAAGAGCTCCGCCTCCAGGATCGTCTCCGGAATCGCAGCGCAGTTGACGGCAACGAAGGGACCGGAGGCGCGGGCGCTCTTCGAGTGGATGTAACGCGCGATGAGCTCCTTGCCCGTGCCGCTCTCCCCCAGGATGAGCACCGTCGCCGTGGACGGGGCGGCCTGCGTCGCGACATCGAGGACGCGTCGCACCGCCTGACTCTGTCCGACGATCTCGCGATTGGTCAATAGCTTGAGCTCCTGCTTGAGCGAACGGTTCTCCGCGACGAGCGACTGCCGCTCCGCCGCCTTCTGCACGCTCTTCACGATGCTCATGCGCTTCAGCGGCTTCTCCACGAAGTCGTAGGCGCCCTCGCGCATCGCCTGCACGGCCGTCTCCACGGTGCCGTACGCCGTCATCAGGACGACCTCCGTGTCCGGAGAGACCTCCTTCATCGCGCGGAGCAGCTCCACGCCATTCGAGCCGGGCATCATCAGATCGGTGAGCACCACCTCGATCCTGTGTTTGCGCGACAGCTCGAGCGCGTCCTTGGCATTCTCCGCCGTGAACACTCGCATGTGCTCACGCTCGAAGATCTTGCGCAGCGAAGTCAGGTTGCTCGGTTCGTCGTCGACGACCAGCACCGTGATCTCTCGACCCGTCGTGGGTGCCTCTGCCCAGCGGTCCGAGCTCGGGCCGACCCCGTCCCCCGAAGCAGACAAAGTGTCATCCATGAAGACATCATGACATCGCTAAGCCATTTCGGCAACACAGTGGCAAACCATTGAAACAATTGCCTGATGGGCCTCCCCCGCTGCTCGCACCCTCACTTGATCAACCGGCTGATGCTCCGGAACTCGGGTGCCGCGGAATCCCTCAGCCAGTCGAGGACCACGGTCTCGGCCGTGGTCACCACCGCCCCGCAGGCGCGAGCCAGCTCGAGCCCTACCTGCCGCGCCTCGTCGCGCCGCGAGCAGACGCCGTCCGCCGGCACCTGCACTCCGTAGCCGAGCGCGCGCAGATCGCGCACCGTCTGATAAACGCAGACGTGCGTCTCCATCCCGAGCACGACGACGTCGGTCGCGCCGGAAGCGCGAAGCGCTTCCACGAAGCCCGGCGCGTCCACCGCGCTGAACTGCGTCTTTTCGATGGGCGTCACGCCGGCGCCCGCGAGCACCGCGAGCACCGGCTCGATCATCGGGCCGAGCCCCTTCGTGTATTGCACGGTGGCGAGGGTCGGCACCCGCAGGAGACGACCCGACTCGACGAGGACGTTTGCCGCCCGGACGATCTCGGCGACGCGTCGCTCGGGCATCGCGGGCACCAACCGCTCCTGGATGTCGACGACGACCACGGCTGTCTTGCTGGGATTGAGTCGTTGCATGGCGTTCTCCCGGTTGTAAAAATCGGCAAGAGCCTGGCTTGCAAGGAGAGATTGGTGACCGACTGAGGCTTCTTGCCTCGGTCACGGCGCGCCCAAGATTTGGGGCGATCCGTGCTAGTATCGCAGTTTTGACCAGACCCGATGCCCAACCGTTCCGTTGCGCGCCACGTCAGAGGCTCCCTGTTCGTAGAGTACGTCCGGATGATACGGCGGCGAAAGAACGTCGACTGGGAGGGGATCCTGCCGCCGGAAGACGTCATCTACGTGTGGCAACAGATCAAGCCGAACGAGTGGTACCCGATGGCGACGTTCGAGCGACTCGGCGTTGCCATCCTCGACCATCTGGAGGGTGCGACGCTCGATGCAGTGCGGCTCTGGGGCCGCTTCTCGGCTCAGCAATTCGAAGGCGGCCAGGAGCACCTGATCGTCCCTGGGGAGCCGCTCGAGTCCTTGATGCGCCTGCGCGTCGTTCGGCGCACGCTGTTCGACTTTCACGCCTTCGACATCCCGATGCTCACCGCCGGGCACGCCAAGGTGAGCATCACCTATCACATGTCGCCACGAGCCGAGGAAGCGGCGTGTCATCAGACGATGGGGTTCTGCGAGGGCGTCGTGTCACTCGCGGGCGGCACGAACGTCCGCGCGGAGTTCAACCAGCGAGCCTGGGCGGGCGACTCGAAGACGCTTTTTGATCTAGAGTGGGACCACGGCGCGTGAACGTCGCCGGAGGCTTGCCCAATGACTTCGAACACTCGAGAGCGCCTCATGGCCGTGATGCTCGCGCTTCCGGTCGTGACCGCGTCCCTGTCGTCGTGTAGCGCGCCGGCACAATCGACTCCACCGGCGCAGGCGGCCACTGCCGCACCGTCGCCCACACCCGAAGCCTCGACCGCTCAGGGCGCGACTTCGTCGGCAGCGCCGCCCTCTGCCGGTTCGGCCCAGTCCGGCCCGAGCTCACCGTCGCCCATTGAAAGCGCAACGGCGAGCGCTGAGGCAGCGGCGAGTCCCGTCCCGAGCGCCGCTGTCGCGAGCGCCGAGGCGGTCGACGTGGGCGAGGTCACGGTCACGGGCGGAACCGTGCCGAACCTCGACGCGGTGGTCTCGGGGCTGCGCTCGAGCTTCGGCGTGTGCGTGGCGCGTGGCCGGGCGATGCGTCCGGACTCAGAGGGAACGGTGAAGCTCACCATCCGGGTCGGAACAGCGGGTCAGGTACTCGGCGTCGCCGCCCAGCAGACGACGAAGATCCCCGCGGCGGTCGCGTCGTGCATGTCGACGCGCGCGGCGACGGCGCAATTCGAGCCACCGCAGGGCACGAAGACGCAGGTCGCCGTGCTCGTCCCCGTCAACGTCCCGAAGCCTTAGACGGCGGCCAGCCCTCCCGGGCGACGTCGGGGGCCCTCATCGCAGCAAGACCGTCGTGTTCACGGTCGCGGCATCGCCAGAGAAGGGTGCGATCTGGACGCGCCTGAGCGAGCGCGCCACGCAGCTTCCAGCGTCCGACCCGCGAAGGGGCCCGTTCTGAATGACGGCACGCGTGGCGTGTCCGGACGGCGCGAAGGTGATCTCCACGGGAGTCGAACCGATCGCGTCGGGACCACATTGCACCGGACCGACGCTGGTCGCAGCGACGGCGTTCATCGCCGCGGTGAAGTCGAAGGGAGCGCCGAAGCTACCGACGGAACGCGCCTTGGTCGCGGGCGAACGCAGGGGAGTCTCTCGCGCCGGCGTACTCGAGTCCGTTCGACGCAGCGCCGGCACCGCGGCCCTGGGCTCCTCTCGAGGCGCATCTGCGACGGCGGTGTCACCGGCCGGCATTTGAGGCGCCGTCGTCCAGTCCGCCACGCTCCGCTCGGAGCTCATCTTGGGCTCGGCCTCGGGGAGAGCACTCTCGAAGATTCCGCCGGGCGGCAGATCCGCGGGGGCGGCCTGAGCCCCCTGTTCCCGCGCCGGTGTAAACCGGGAATCACCGGCGGAGGGTGCCGGCGCGACGTCATCGGTGCTCGAAAGACGCACCGCCATCGGCAAGACGATGGCCAGGCCGATGGCCGTGGCCAGCAGCCGGCGCGAGGCGTGCGCTCTCGTCGCCGCCTCGGTGCCCTTCTCGAGGGACGCGCTCGGCACGACGTCATGCGTCGTCGGCGGGACGCTCAGGGGATGGCGCTCCGTTCCCAGATACGCGATGGGATCTGCGCGAGGCAGATCGTCCAGACGAACGTGGGATCTGCGTCCCCAGGCCTCGGCTCCGTCGTTCTTCTCGTCGGCCATCATTGCCTCCTTCCCGGACGGCGCTGCATGCGCCGCGCCAGTCCCGTGACCATCACGCGAGTGGCGAATTCGGCAGCTATTTCAGCCGGCGCGCATGCGACGCTGCTGGCCGGGCGGCGCCCCACGCAACAATTGTGTCGCGCTTCCCCGCCGGGGAGACATCGCGCCCCGCGGCCGACGAGCCGGTCACCTCGGGCCGCGCGCGCGCCAGTTCAGTCGAACCCGAGCCTTCGCGATCGGGACCCCGTTCGAATTCGAGATGCATCCCGAGAGCTCCGTGAGGCTTCGGATGACGGGTCGGCGCAGCTCGGTCTTCAAGTCGAGCTCGTGCCGACGTCCAGCATCGTCGTCGAACGACACTCGACACTCGACACCTCGCGCACGGCCGAAAAATCGTGCCAGCGCGGGTACGCGCTCGGCGAGGCCCTCGGCGTGGACGAAAGCCGAACAGGTGACGACGCCGCCCAGCGACGACGAACGCCGCACGAACGCCACCAGCTCGACGACGAGCGGCCTCGGTGTCAGGGGCTCGGCGAATGCGGTGTACGCGCCGAACAGCGACAAGAGAGAAGTCCGCACGCCACCCGGCTCATTCGCGGCGACGGAGCTCGGCGGGCTCGACGAAATCCTCCGGTGCCAGCACCAGCCGCTCCACGCGCTCACCCTTCGCGATCGCGTCGACGATCGCATCCACGTCGGCGGGCTTCACCCTGCCGTAATAGTAGTGGTCCGGCTCGACCGCGATGCACGGACCGACCCAGCATGCGTCCAGGCAGCTCGAGGTGCATGGACGCACCTCGGTCGCAGCGAGCCCGCGCTCCTTGAGCTTGCTCTTCAGCAAGGCGTGCACTTCCTCGGAGCCGCGCGCAGCGCACGAGCCCTTCGGCGTCCCGTCCGGGCGGCGATTGACGCAGACGAACAGAAGCTTCTTGCGGAGCGCCATCGAGCCGTGAACATTGCGTGCTCACGCCTCGCAGGTCAACTCTGCGCCGGGGTCAATCTTCGCCGGCGACTTCCGTGCCGCCCTTCTCCCCTGCCGTGGGCAGCGCGGCAGCGGCTTCAGGCCCGTTCCGGGCCACCTCGCTCTGTCCGGCGACGCGCTTCGCGGGGATGAAGAGCGACACCGTCGTCCCCTCGCCCGCGCGGCTTCGCACGTCCACCTCGCCGCCGTGCGCCTCGATGATGCGACCGGTGATGGGCAGGCCGAGCCCCGTGCCGCTAGGCCGGGTGGTGAAGAAGGGATCCATGGCGCGGTGCAAGGTGTGCGAGTCCATCCCCTGGCCGCTGTCGGACACCTCGATACGGATGCCCGGGACGTCGAGGGCGCGCGCCGAGACCGCCCGGAGTGCGATGGTTCCACCGCCCGGGAGCGCCTGCCGGCAGTTGTCGATGAGGTTCTGGATGGCGAGCTTGAGGAGCGAAGCATCCGCCCACACCGTGTCGCCCTCCGGACCCTGGCCGACGTCCACCGCAAGCGTGTACGCAGGGTCGAGGCCGTCCCCGAAGCCGCGCAGGAACTCACGGAGCGCGATATCCTCCCGGTGGACGTTGACGGGGCGCGCATAGCGCAGAAGCTCCGTGACGATCTTGTTGAGACGGGTGATCTCTTCCTCGATGATCTGGAACAGCGTGTTGCGATCGTCGGCGCCGAGACTCGGACGTTTGAGATTCGCCGCGGCGTTGACGATGACCGCCAGCGGGTTTCGCACCTCGTGCGCTATCGACGCCGCGAGCTCGCCCACGGACGCGAGCTGCCGTTTTCGAAAGAGCTCCTCCTGGACGACGCTCAGCTCGAGATAGGAGCTCGTCAGCTCCTCCGTCGCGTGACGAAGCTCGCGCGCCGTAACCTCCAGCTGCTGTGCGGCGCGATGGTAGCGAACGAGCAGCGTGTCCGCGACGCCGAACCCGTAGATGAGGAACCCGTAGGGAAACAGCGGCGGGGTCCCGGATTGCAGCGCTATGTTGACGAGATCGTTTATTCCGCAGCCGATGACCACCGCGATGCCGAGCAGGGCGCCCCGCACGTCGCGCCTTCCGCGGCGATAGGCGAGCCACAGCGCGATGAACGCCGCGACGTCGGCGACGACGAGGGCGAGGTACCCCGATTGCGCGAGCAGGGAGGGCTGCGCCATTACCTGGACGATTTCGAAGCCGAGCCGCGTGCCGCGCGCGACGTGCGTCGTCTCCGGCAGCCACCAGCCACCGAGCACGGAAACCAGGATGTAGGCCCCGGCGAGCCCGTATGCGACCGGCACCCAGCGCCGAACCTGCTTCGGCCCGACGAACTGGAAGACGAAGTGCACGTTCGCGGCCGTGGCCGCGATCGCGCCCGCGTGCACCACCTTCATCGCAAGTTCCCAGTGCACCGAGCCGTGGAGCGCCGCTGCCCAGGAGAGGCCCGCGTCGGTGACGGACATGCCGAAGCACACGTTGCCGAACAGCAGGTACTCGAGCTCACGGCGCCGAGCGGTGTAGGCCTGAAGAAAGAAGGCGCCCACGGTGAGCTGCACCGCGCTCCATGCGGCGAAGATTCCGGCCACGACGGGCGCGTTCATGACGACGCCCGCAAATCCGTGGGCTGTGGGCAATTGCGTTGCCGGCAGCGCTGGAGGCGCGAGGTGCGATCTGCTACGCCGATGAACCGGCCATGAGCTACGTCGTCCTCGCCCGCAAGTGGCGCCCCATGAGCTTCGAGGACCTCATCGGGCAAGAACACGTGTCGCGCACCCTCGGGAACGCGATCCAGTCCGGACGCGTCGCGCACGCCTTCCTCTTCACGGGCGTACGCGGCGTGGGGAAGACCACCTCGGCCCGCATCCTCGCGAAGGCGCTGAATTGCGTGGGCACGCCCGAAGCGCCTGCGACCGGCCCGACGGTGACGCCGTGCCTCCAGTGCGCGGCTTGCCGCGAGATCGCAGCCGGCACCGACGTCGACGTCCGCGAGATAGACGGTGCGAGCTACAACGGCGTCGACGAGGTCAGAAAGCTCCAAGATTCGCTGCCCTATCGACCCGCTCGAGACCGGTTCAAGATCTTCATCGTGGATGAGGTCCACATGCTCTCACAGAGCGCGTGGAACGCCTTCTTGAAGACTCTCGAGGAGCCCCCGCCGCATGTGAAGTTCATCTTTGCGACGACGGAGGTCCAGAAAGTCCCGGTCACAATCCTATCTCGCGTGCAGCGGTTCGATTTCAAGCTGATTC
This sequence comes from uncultured Polyangiaceae bacterium, assembly GCA_964442485.1. Taxonomy (GTDB): domain Bacteria; phylum Myxococcota_A; class Polyangia; order Polyangiales; family Polyangiaceae; genus DASZVB01. The sequence continues at coordinate 21,934 of CAYUAW010000009.1, read as the reverse complement.
CGACCAAGCTCATCGCCGCACGGCTCGCTCACGTCCTTTCTGCCGAGGGGATAAAAAGCGACGAACGAGCGCTCTCCATCATCGCCCGGGAAGCCGCCGGCAGCATGCGCGACGCCATGAGCTTGCTCGACCAGGTGATCGCCTGGAATGATCAGGCCCTCGACGGCGACTCCGTTTCCAGGGTGCTCGGGGTTGCCAGCCGTCAGGTTTTGCATGACATGGCCGCTGCGCTGGTGGCCGGCGACGCTTCGCGTTGTCTTTCCATCGTCGGAGAGCTCGCCAACCAGGGCTACGACATGGCGAACGTCGCGCGGGACGTCCTTTCGGTCCTCCGGGACCTAGTCGTCTCGAAGGTTTGCGCCTCGCCCGGCGATCTGCTGGACCTCGCCGACGAAGAGCGCGCTGACGTCGCGGCCCTCGCCGAACGCACCAGTGTCGACGATCTGGTGAGGCTGCATCAGGGGTTCAGCGCCGGGTTCGACGACGTCGTGCGCAGCGGGCAGGTCCGAGCGGCCCTCGAGATGCTCCTCGTGCGGCTGGGCCGCCGCCCCCCGATGATCCCGATCGACGACCTCGTGTCCCGCCTTTCTGCCCTCGAAAAGCGTCTGACGGGTAGCGGACAACGAGGCCCTGCCCCCCCACCATCCGGCCGACCGGGTCCACGTCCGGAGCCGAGGCCGTCCGGGCCGCCCGCTCCCCGCCAGCAGAGTCGTGAAGCGGGCCCGAGCGCCGCGCCCCCGCCTTCGGCCATGAAGGCGGAGGCGGCCGAGGAGCCGCCAGGCCCGGCTCCCGTTCCGTCGCGAGCCGCCGAGCCAGTCCGCGACTCCGAACCCATCAGCGACTCTGCGCCTCGTAACGGCGCGTCGGTGCCTCCGGCTGCGCCTCTTGCGCCCGCGAGCAGCGTGGGGCCCACGGAGTCGGCGAAGGCTGTCTCCCTCGAGACGTTCCGCGCGATCATCGGTCAAGTGCGAGCGACGCGGCCGGAGCTGGCCGCCTGCCTGAACCACGCCGAGGTCGTGCAAGCCGACGCCACGCGGCTCGCGCTCGCGTTCGAGGCGGGCACCATCTTCGAGCGCAACGCCTCGACGCCCGACGCGCTCGCCGTGCTGCGCGCGGCCGCACGCGAAGTCTTCGGCGTCGAGCCCTCCGTCGTGTTCGAGACACGCGCCGTGAACGGCGTCCGCACGACGATCGCGGCGGCGGAGACGCAGGAGCGAAACGACCAGAAGCAGCAAGCGCTGGCGCGGGCCAAGCAACACCCCAAGATCGCCGAAGCCTCTCGCATCCTGGGGGCGAAGCTCAAAGAGATCCGGATCCCGGAGGAGTGAAGCGACGTGCTCCCCGATCGCCTACGAGCTTTGATTCACCTCTTTTCTCGTCTCCCTGGCGTCGGCGAGAAGACGGCGCAGCGCTACGTGCTCCATCTCGCCGGGGAGGAGGGCGGTCTCGCTGCCGATCTCGGACGCGAGCTCGCCGCCCTGGCCGACAACGTGCGGCCCTGCGAGCGGTGCCGAAATCTCGCAGAGCTCGACGAGCGCGGCGTCGCGCTTTGCGCCATCTGCCGCGACAATCGTCGCGACCCGGCTCTCCTCTGTGTCGTGGCTCGCGTTCAGGATCTGCTCGCCGTGGAGCGGAGCTCCGCGATGCGTGGCCGCTACTTCGTCCTCGGCAAGCTGCTCTCGCCGCTGGACGGCGTGGGGCCGGACGAGCTACCGCTCGGCCTGCTCGTCTCGCGCATCAAGCAAGACGGCGTGAAGGAGGTAATCCTGGCCACTCCGCCCTCCGTCGACGGTGAGGCGACGGCGCTCTTTCTCGCCCAGGAGCTGACGCCCGTGGGCGTCCAGATCACCCGCATCGCGAGCGGCGTGCCGCACGGTGGCGATCTGGAGTTCTCCGACCAGATCACCCTGGGCCGTGCGATCAGCGGTCGTCGCTCGGTCGACGTGTCGCGCTGACGCGCCGAGCTCAGGCGATCCGCCGTGGCGCCTGCAGATCTTTCGAAGATCCACGGGAAGCCCCCCGGAAGCGAGCCGGTGCTCGCGCCGGCTACGCCACGACCTAGCGGTCGCGGAAGACCAGATCACGATCCTCGACACAGACCGCGATCCACGGAAATCTCGGCGAGACGAGCGCCCGCTGTTCTTTGGAACGCGAAGGAAGGCTGATGTTGAGCGGTCGCCGAATTCAAACAATCGATAGCTGGCCGAGGACAGCCCGAGAAGACATGTCGGGGCGCGGAAAACGCAAAACTTACAGGGAGACGGCTTGATCCGAACCGACCGCTGGGCAAGTATCCGGGGCTCACGTACATGGCGACGAACGTTCGCGACGAGGTGCACAGCGACCACGCACCGAAGGCGGTGGGGCCCTACAGCCAGGGGATCCGCATCGGCGGTCTTCTGTACACGAGTGGCCAGATCCCCCTCGACCCTTCGACGGGGAAGCTCGTCGAAGGCGGCATCGACGCTCAGACGGTCCGCGTGATGGAGAACCTCCACGCCGTGCTGGAGGCCGCCGGCGCAGGCTTCGACGACGTCGTCAAGGCGACCATCTATCTCACGAGCATGGCCGACTTCGCGGCCGTGAACGCCATCTATGCGCGCTACTTCGGCTCGACCCCGCCAGCCCGGTCGACCGTCCAGGTTGCCGCGTTACCGCTGGGTGCTGCTGTCGAGATCGACTTCATCGCCCGGACGCCCTGAAGCGAGACGCTGGCCCCAGAGGCACCATGACCAAGAACGACACCACGAAGCCTGCCTTCGACGCCAATCTGCTGCACGTGGGGGCCGACGGTGCGCTCGGAGCGCTGAAGAGCGCCGGCGCACGCGCGGAGTCGCTCATCGACGCCTGGCGCGACGTGCCGAACGCCGCCGCCGTCGTCGAGGCAAGCGAGCACGGCGAGGGCCCGGCACGCAAGGCCGCGCGCCGCGCGCTCAACGTCCTGCGCGCACGCGGCGTTGCGATCCCCGAGCACAAGCACGTCGCCGCGCTCACTCCGAAAGGCGCGCCCGACGTCGTCGAAGCTTGGATGATGGCACCCGATTCGACAGGGATGCAGCTCTTCTCGGTGACATCGCGCGCGACTAGCGGCCGCTACCGCGGGGTCTTCGTCTTCCTGCATCGCGGGCAAGGCATCGCGCGCATCGAGAACTCCGTCATGAGTCAGTCGCAGCTGAAGGAGTACTTCGGCAAGCTCCTCCCGGGCGCGGGCTACGGCGCGACACACGTCGCGGTGCCATGGGCCCGCTACGCTATCGCGGAGGCGCGTCGCGTCCACCGGGAGAGAGGGCTCCCCGAGCCGCTCGGGTTCACGACGGCGGTCGCTCTGCTCGACCCGGTTCCGACGGAGCCGCCGGAGCACCCCTTCGACGAGGAGGGCCTCGAGCTCGCCGACGAGGACGCCCTCGAGATGGCGAAGGCGTCCGGAGGCCTTCACAACATCCCGGAGTTCCGGAGCTGGCTGCCTTCGAACCCCGCGATGCAGGAGGTGCTCACTAAGGTGGGCGCGCAGCTCACCGCCGGAGAGACGCCGGAGCCCGGCGTCGTCACCGAGCTCCTTCGCACGGAGAGCGACGCTGCGACGGATCGCTTCTTCTCACCCGAAGTGCGTGAGGAGCTCCTCGGCCGCATGAAGGACAGCGCGCTCAGCATCCTCGGCCGCGAGGGAGAGCAACGGGCGCTCGAGGTTGTCGCGGCGATGAAGGCCATCGCAAAGTGCGGCCTCGTCACCGATCCGCCTCGCGAGGTCCCCTTCCTGAAGGCGTTCTTCGACAAGGCGATTGCCATGATGATCGCCGAGGGCGGTGGTCGCATCCGCATCCCCGTCTCCGGCAAGGCTCCGGAGGCCCCTGCGCTGACAGCGGAAGCGGCGCCGACGCCGCCCGCGTGAAGCGACCGGCCAGAGGCCACGACGTGGCCCTCAGCCCGTGAGCACTCTCGCCCTGAACGCGGCGAGCAGCTTCGTGTAGACGGGCCCTGGCGCGGACGCACCCACGTCGGCGCCGTCGATGCTAACCACGGCGACGAGCTCGCGGATGCTCGACGAGATGAACACCTCGTCGAACCGCGGAAGCTCGTCGACCGGCGGGGACCGGAACGTCACGGGGATGCGCAGGTCGGCGGCAACGTCGAGCGCGACGGCGCGAGTGATGCCCGGCAAGATACCGTCGTGTTCCGGAGGCGTCATGAGCGCCCCACCGGAGACGAAGAAGACGTTCGACGTCGCTCCTTCCACGACGTGGCCCGCGCCATCGACGATGAGCGCTTCCGCTGCGCCGGCCGCGCGCGCCTTGCGCATCCCGAGCACGCTGACGAGGTAGTTGCCGATCTTGGCGCCGACGGCCTCGGTGCCGTCCGAGGAACGACGCGCGGCGAAGGTCACCGCAGCGATCCCTCGTTCGTACACCGACGCAGGCGGCGGCTCGAGCGGCGTCACGATCACGACCCGCGTCGGCGCTCCGGCGAGCCCCGGATCGAGGCCGAGCTCGCCGCTCCCCCGCGTGACCATCACACGCACGTAGCTCTCGGCATTGCCGGCCAGGGCGATCGCGTCGTTCACCTCGACCGCGAGGGCAGGCAGCGGCAGTGGCAGCTCGATGTGGGCGAGCGCCGCGCTGCGAGAGAGCCGACCGAGGTGCCGGTCGAGGGCGAACGGCACTCCCCGATACGTGCGCAGCGTCTCGAAGACGGAGTCGCCGTAAAGGAAGCCGCGATCGGTGACGCCGACCTTCGCCTCGGCGAGGGGTGACGTCACGCCGTCGACGACCGCGATGCGGCTCATCGGGGCCCACCCACGACAACCGGCGGCGCGACGCCCCCGTGAACGAGCTCCTCGGCGCGCTCCCGGCAAGCCGCGACGGCCACGCCGACGAGCGCGTCGTCCATCCCTGCGTCCGAGATCGAAACCGGTGCGCCGACGACGATCCCGACGCGCGAGAACGGCAGCGGGATCTCGAAGCCGTCCCACGTCCGCCACAGGACGAATGCCGTGTCCAACGCGCTCGCCGCCGGGAAGAGCGGCGAACGCGACGCGAGCGCCGCGGCCGCTGCACCCGACTTCGCGACGTGCCGCGGGCCGCGGGGCCCGTCCACGGCAAGCGCGACGGAGCTGCCTCCGCGAAGCGACCCGACCAGCGCCGCGAGGGCACGCGCGCCACCCCGCGACGACGAGCCGCGCACGACGCGGAGGCCGAGGGCCGTCATGACGCCGGCCTGGATGTCGCCGTCGCGGGAGTGACTGATGAGCACGACGGCGCCGCGCAGGAGCCCACGCGCCGCGAGCAGCGCCATCTGCTGTCCGTGCCAGAATGCGATCACGCGCGCGCCCCGCCCCGCGAAATCGGGATGCGCCTCGACGCAGACCCGCAGTGTCGCGACCCAGAGGCGGACCAGAAACCCCAGAAGGAGGCCGAGAACGAACCGGACCGTGCGCGGTGCCGCTCGGCGCCGAGGGGGCTCTACGCTCGGCGCGCTGCCGACCACGCGCCGACCTTCACGTTCACGGCGCCTTCGCCTGGGCGAGGAGCTCGCGCGCCCGCGCGAGCGATGCGTCGGTCTGGACGGCGCGCTCGAGCATCTGCACGGCCTTCTGCTTCTCGCCGAGGCGCAGGTGGACGTCGCCGAGGTTCAGGAACACCTCCGCCTTCGTGATGGGCCCCTGGTCGTCGAGCTTCTGCAGCAGGAGCGCGCGGAACATCTGCTGCGCGCGCTTCAGGTCGCCAACGTCGATGGAAACGGCACCGAGCTCCCGGAGCACGTTGACGTTCCCCGGCTCGATGCGGAACGCCTTGTCGAGCTCCTCCATGGCACGCGTGGTCTCGCCATCGGAGGCGTACGCCTTCGCGAGCCGTCGATGGATCTCCACGAGCTCCTTCGACCGCTTGCCACCGAACGACTGCACGATCTTCTCCAGCACCTCCACGGCCGCCTTGCCGCGGCCTGAGGAGCTGTAGGCGTCGCACAGCTCGAGCATCAGCTCTCGATCACCCGGACGGAGCGCGCTCGCGCGCTCGAGGAGCTCCGCGGACGCCCCGAAATCGCTGCGCCTGGTAGCCTGGATGCCGGCCGCGGCGCGCAGCAGCTTGATCTTCTCGTCGGGCGATTCGGCGATGTCCGCGTCGCCGGCGATCAGAGTCGCCAGCTTGTCCCACGCGCCGCTCTCTTCGTAGAGCTTGCGCAAGAGATCGCGGATCGCCATGTTCCGCGGCTCCGCAGCGAGCCCGCGCTCCAGCGCCGAGGCCGCGGCCGGGAGGTCGTCGAGCGCGCGGTACTCGTCGGCGAGCTTCGTCGCGACGCGCTGGGCGGCTTCGCCCTCCTCGATACCAAGCAGCGTCTCCAGGTGGCGCGCAGACGCGGCGTGATCTTCTGCCGTCTGGTAGAGCCGGATGAGCGTCTCGAGCGCCGCTCGGTGCTGAGGCTTTCGTCCGAGGATTGCCTCGTACGTCTCGATGGCCTTCGCGCGATCGTCGAGCCTTCGATCGTAGAGCTCTGCGAGCCGGACCTCGTAGTCGAGCTCGGCGTCCATGTCGCCACGCGCGCGCGCCTCCGCCACCTGCTGGCCGAGGAGCTCCGCGAGGTCCCCGTATCGCTCGCCCTTCTCGTAGAGCTGACCCAGCGCGACCACGGCCTCCGAGCGCGACGGCTCTTCTTCGAGCACGGCACGAAAGATGTCCACGGCGCGATCGATCTGACCGAACTTGTCGGCCCGGAGCCTCCCGAGCTCCATCCTGAGCGCGCCGCGCTCGGCCGGCGTGGTCGCGACGTCGATCAGGCGGTCGAGGAGATCGGCGAGGTCGTCGTCAGCGCCCTTCGCCGCGTAGAGCTCGCGAAGGGCCTGCGCTGCGATCGCGTCCGTCGGATCGTCCTCGAAGAGGCGCTCGTACAGCTCGACGGCCGTGGCCGAGTCGTCGAGCTTGCCGCGCGCGATGAGCGCGGCGCGATGCCGCAGCGCGCGCGCCTCCGCGTCTCCGCCGGCCAGATCGATCTGCCGGGTGAGGAGTGAGAGCACTTCCTTCGCGTCGCCCGCCTCGTCGCGCAGCCGCGTGAGCTCGCCGAGCGCCCAGACGTTGCCGTCGTCGCGCGCGAGCAGCTCGCGGAGCACCGCCTCGGAGAGGTCCCGATCGCCGAGGCCGTCGGAGAGCTCCTTCGCGCGCCGGTAGAGGGTGACACGCGCCTCGTCGTCCAGGCCGAGCTTCGCGCGGCGGCGCAGCGTCTGCACGAGATCGCGCTCGCGGCCAGCGCCGGCCTGCAGGGTCTCGATCTGGACGAGGACGTCATCGCTCTCGGGGTCGAACTCCAGCGCTTTCTCGAGCGCCTTCTCCGCCGCTCGCTCGTCACTCGCCCGATCGCGGTACCACGCAGCCACCCGTACGAGCAGATCGCGCGCCACGTCCGGCACGAGGTCGAGTTTCTTCTCGATGGCCTCGCGCAGGGCGGTCGCCGCGGGCTGCCAGTTGCCGGTGATCCCTGCGAGCCGTTCGATCTGCTCGAGGAGAGCCGTGTCGGCAGGGTCGTCGACGAGCCCCTGCTGCAGCACGCGCTGCGCAGCCGCCGGATCCTTCGCCTCGTCTTCCAGGACGCGAGCGAGATTCCTGCGCATGTCGATACGATCGATAGGCGTCTCCGCGAAGCCCACGCGCTTCTCGAAGAGCGCTGCGAGGCGATCTGTGCGACCACGGCTGCGGTAGGCGTGCTCCAGGATCTCCGCCGCTTCCTCGAACAGATCGCGGTCGTCGGTCAGAGCCTCCAGCTCCTCGATAGCCTCCTCGTGATCGGGGTTGCGCTCGAGGGCATCGCGCAGGCTGCCGAGACCGCGGCTCGCATCCTTGAACTCCGTGATGAAGAGGACGGCGAGACGGTAATGGAGGACGGCCTGCTCGGACGGCGAATCCACGACGGCCACCCGACGCTCGAGGACGTCGGCCAGGGACTGACCGTCGCCGAGACGGGCGTAGAGCCGGTCGAGCGCTTCCAGGAGATCCGGCTCGTCGCCGACCTGCTCCACCGCGCGCGTGTACGCCTGGACGGCGCGACGCTCGTCGGTGAGCTTCTGCTCCGCGACCTTCCCGAGGCGCGTGTACAGGTCGCGGGCGAGCTGCACGTCGAAGGTCGACTGCGCGCGCTCCCCGAGCGCGTCCGCGTAGCGTGACCAGCCGCCGGAGCTCGCCTCCGCCAGGCGCTCCACCTCGGTGTGCAGATCCGCGGCGTCGGGCTGCTCGCCGATAGCGCGCAGCAGAGCGGACTCCGCCTGTGCCGGCTGCTTCAGCTTCTGATCGAGCACCTCGGCGATTGCGCGGAGCGTGGCGGCTCGTGCGCCCGGCTCGGACTCCGTCGTGAGCCGCATCTCGAGCACGTCCACGAGCTGCTCGTCGAGCCCGCCGTCGGTGAGCACCGGCACGAGGATCGACGCCGCCATCGGCCGCAGGTGTTCGTGCTCCTCGCCCAGACGCCTCACGGCCGTGACCGCGTCCGCGTCGGACGGACGCTCCGAAAGGACGAGGCCGTACGATTCGAGAGCGTCCTCGTGGCTCGACAGCTTCGACGAGAGGATGGACGCAATCTCCTTGCGAAGGCCTGCGCGAGCCTCGACGCTGTCCGCGTTCGTCGCTTCGAGCCGCAGGTTATCCAGGAGCTCGGGCCACATCTCCTCGGCGCGATAGAGCCGGTTCAGGGACGTGAGTACCGCCGGTGCGGCGGGCTTCACGAGGAGGGCCTGATTCAGTACGTCGATGGCGTTCGTCCGCTGCCCGAGCTTCTTCTCGAAGACGTCGGCGGCCTTCACCAGGAGCTCGTACTTGAGCTCCGCATCGTCCTCCCCGGCAAGCTCGACGCGTCGTTGATAAAGCTCGACGAGGCGTGAAGGATCGCTCTTCGCCTCGTACAGCTCGATGAGGCAGTCGATGGTGAACGAGCTGCCCGGATCGAGGCTCGAGGCGTTCTCGTACGCGGTGATCGCGCCCTGACGATCGTCGAGCATGTCACGGCGGCCCTCGCCGATGCGGCGCCAGATGCTGGCCCGCTCGTCGTCGCCGAGCACCAGCTCGACCTTCGCCGTCAGGACGCGGTCGAGTACCGCCCAGTCGCTGAGCAGCGTGGCGAGCTGCTCCATCTTCTCGACGGGCGCGATGTCGCTCGCGTCGAGCTCGCGCAGCCTGTCGTAAGCGTCGAGCGCACGGCGTGGGTCGTCCCGCTTCGTGTCGTGCACGTGCGCGAGCGTCGCGAGCAGCGCGGGCTTCGAGGCGAGATCGGGGTGCTCGCGCAGCGCCGACTCGTAGCTCTCGGCGAGCTCGTCCCAGGCCGACGTGGCCTCCGCGAGCCGCTCGTATTCGGCGCGGACGTCGGCGTCGTCGGCGTCGAACTCCACCGCGAGGCCGAGCGCGCGACGGGCGCGGTCCTTGTCGTTGCCACGCTGCTCCCAGAGCACCGCCGTCTCACGGAGCACGGCCACCTTCTCGGCAGCGTCACGCGCGAGCCCGAAGCGATCCTCGTTCAGCTTGATGAGCCTGCGCCAGTCGTCGGCTGCCTCGTAGAGCGGCCGGAGGATCTCCACGATGCGCTCGCGGTGCTCGTCCTGGTCCTTCAGTACCTCGAGCTCGGCGATCGCTTCCTGGTGATGCGGAACCGCGCGCACGATCTCGTCGAGCTGATCGATCGCACGGCCGGACTCGCCCATCTGATTTTTCAGCAGCCGCGCGAGCGCCAGGCGATGCGCCGCGGCGGCGTCCGCCGAGTCCGCCGACTCCGCGCGACGGAGCAGAAGATCGGCAAGATCCGACCAGCGAGCGCGCTCGCGGTACAGGTCGGTCAGGGCGTCGAGGGCCCGCGTATCCCCGTCGTCGACGTCAACCGCCTGGCGATAGGTCTCGATGGCGTCGTCGGGACGACCGAGCTGCCGGCGCTCGAGCTCCGCGATGGTGTGCAGGAGCTTGAGACGCTCCGCGGGCTCGAACTTGTGCTCGAGACCCGCCTTGTAGAGTGCCACTCGGTCCTCGTGGCGGCTCGTCCGCTGCAGGAGCTCGTCGACTGAGTTGAAGAGCGTCGCGCTCTCGGGCTCGAACGCCAGCGCCCGGCGATAGAAGGCCAGCGCCTGATCGTTCTCGCCGAGGCTCGAGAAGAGCTGTCCGGTACGCGCGGCGAGCTTCGCCGTCGTGGGGTCGTCGCCCGAGACGCTGGCGAGCTCGCCCGCGTAGATCTCCGCGAGCCTGCGCTCGGCGCCGGCGACCTTCGCGAGCCGCTCGAGCTCGGCCAGGGTGTGGTTGTCCGACAGATCGTCGTGGAAGAGCTTGGCCGTCGTGTCGAGGGCAGCGAGGTAGTCTTCCTTCTGCTCCTCGTAGAGGTGGGCGAGGCGCATCAGGAGCTCACGACGACGCTCGGGATCGACGCTCGCCTCCAGGCGCGCCGAGATGCACGTCATCACGCGGTCGTAGTCCGACCGAACCAGGTAGATGGGTTCGAGCAAGCTCGCGGCGCGCGCGCGCTGCTCCGGATCCTCATCCACGGAGAGCACGCGCTCGAGCTCGCGGATCGCGCCCTCGTGCTGGCGGTCGATCTCCAGGGCGGCTTCCAGCTCGTCGAAGGCTCGGGAGGCGTCCTTCAGGTGGCGCGCCGCGACGCGCGCGATCTTCACGCGCAGCTCGGCCGCCGGCGCACGCGGCGCCTCGAGCTGCCGCTCGTAGAGGCCGACGAGATCGTCCCAGCGCTCCTCCGAGCCGTAGAGGGACTCGAGCGCGTCGATGGCCTCCGCGTCCATGTCGAGATCCAGGATCGTCTGGTACACCTCTATGGCGCGCGTCTTGTCGGAGAGCTTGTCGGCAAGGAGCCGTGCCCTGCGGAACAGGAGCTCCTTCTTCTCGGCGTCGCTCTGCGAGACCTCCACGCGACGCTCGAGGACGTGGAGCAGCGCAGGAGAGTCGCCGAGCTCGTCGTAGAGCGATTCGAGCGAGATGAGCGTCCCGCGATCGTCCGGACTCTGCTCCACCGCCTTCTCGTAGTACTGGCGGGCGAGCACGAGATCGCGCAGCACCTCGCGCGCGAGGGTCGCGATGCGCAGCGTGATCTCGACCTGGGTGTCGCCATCGAACACGGCGCCGACGACCTCGCGGAGCAGCGTGACCTGCTCGGCACGCCGCCCGGTCGCGGCCGCCAGGCTCTCCAGCTCGGCGAGCCAAGGACGGAGCTCCACGTGACCCGCGGCTTCTCGCACCGCGCGCACCGCGTAGTCGAAGGCCCTGGAAGGATCCTTCAGATCGCGGCTTCCCACCTGCACGGCCTTCTCCAGGCGCGAGAGCTTCGCGACGGGATCGTCCGCGCACGCGATCTCCACCTCCAGCACCCGGAGGAGCGACTCGCTGTCGCCGTCCGCCTCGTAGATGGGGTGGAGGATCTCGGCGGCCTCGCGGCGTGTGTTCGTGTCGTCGGAGGTGAGAAGCTTCTCGAGCGCCGCGCGCGTGGGCGCGTGCTGCGTGTCGATGGAGAGCGCCTGCCGGTAAGCAGCGAGCGCGCTCGCCGCGTCGGCGAGCCGTTCACGACGGAGGTCGCCGAGCCGCGAGAGCAGCGAGAGCCGATCCGGCTGGGATTCGACGATCTCGATATGCGACTCGTAGGCGTCGGCGAGATCCTGCCAGCGAGAAGCGCCGGAGTAGAGGCCTTCCAGGGCGACGAGCGCTTCGACGCTGGAGCCGAACTCCTCGAGGATGGCGCGCCAGGTGTCGATGGCGTCGGATTCCGCGCCCAGCTTGTCGGAGAAGATCCCCGCCGCCCTTCGCATGAACTCACGTCGATCGGCCGGGCTCTCCGCGCGATCGCGGCGTGACTCCAGGATCTGGACGAGCTCCTTGTACTTCTCGGTTCGCTCGTACAGGCGGTCGAGCGCGGAGAGCGCCGCGGGATCGCCCGATGTTTCCTCGAGACGTGCCTTCCAAGCCTGGATCGCGCCCTCCAGATCGCCGAGCACGGTCTCGCACAGCGTGCCGAGGCGCCCCTCCAGCTCTTGCCGGACGTCCGCCCGCTGCTCGAGCCGGATCTGGGTTCGCAACGTGTCGCGGAGCTTCTCGTGCGCGCCGGACGATGTGTACAGGCGCTCGAGCGCGCGAGCCGCGGGGAGCGCGAGCTCTGCGTCGTCGGGGTCGAGCTCGAGCACCTTCCGGTGCGTCGCCTCGGCCTTCTCGGCGTTTCCGAGCTGGTTCTCGTAGATGCCGGCGACCTCCGTCAGGATCTCGCCCCGCATCCCGGGCGTCTCGGCGCGCTCGCTCGCGCTCTCGAGGACGGTCGCGACCTTCGCCTCCGCGCCGAGCCGGCGCCCGATCTCCACGAGGCGCCCGCGCGCTTCCACGTCCAGCGGCTCCAGGGGCACGTAGCGCGACAGCGCCTCGAGCGCCCCCTCGTCGTCGTGCAGCCGCTCATCGCGAAGCCCCGCGATCCTGCGCAGAAGCTCCTTCTTCTCGTCGTCGGCGGCCGTGCCCGCGGACTCGTCCAGCGCGCGCAGGCGGATCTCGAGCACGCGAACGAGATCGCGCACCTCGTCTCGCGCCTCGTAGACGGCCTCCAGCATCTTGGCCGCGCGGATGCGCTGCTCGCCGATCTCGAGGAGCCGCTCGGCGAGCTGACGCGCCTCGTAATCGTTCGAGCGCTCGCGCAGCACGTCCTCCACGTGACCGGCGGCCTTCGCGGGCTCGTGCAGCACGTCGAGCTGGATGCGTCCGAGGCGGAGCTTCATGTCGAGGCTCGGCTCCCCGACCGCGGACACCAGACGGCGCTCGAGCAGCGCGGCCAGGTCCTTGTAGCGCTTCTGCTGATCGTAGAGGCGGTCGAGCGCGACGAGCGCACCCTCGTGGTTGGGGTCCACTTCGAGGATCTGCTCGTAGTAGCGGGAAGCCTTCGCGGGCTCCTCGATGATCTCCTCGCAGACCAGCGCCACCTCGGCGAGCATCTCGGTCTTCAGCACCGGATCGGTCGTGGCAGCGGCCGCCCGCGCGTAAAGGGCCTCGAGGTCCGCCCAGCGCTCGGCGCCGGTGAGGATCTGCTTCAGCCGGTTGAAGGCGCGCTCGTTGCTCGGGTCACGGACGAGCACACGCTCGAGGTACGGGGACGCCCCCATCGGATCCCCGAGCCGCTCTTCATGGAGCTGCGCCGCTTGCGTGCAGAGGGCGAGCTCGACGTCCTCCGGCAGGTCGGTGCGCAGGGCCTCGCGGTACGCTTCCGAGAGATCCGTCGGACGGTTCGAGGCCGCCGCGAGCGCCTCGGCGCGGTGCCAGAGCTCGAGGTCCGACGGAAACTCGCGGACTGCACGGAGGATGACGTCGAGAGCCGAATTGAAGGACGAGAGCTTCTGCTCCTGAACGTCCGCGAGCTTCAGGTAGAGAGCGCGCCGCTCGAGCGGCGGCGTCGCCGTCGCGAGCATTGCCGCCAGCGCCTCTGCTTCCTGCCGTGCGTCGCCGGTCGCGGCGTACTCACCCGCCAGTACCTGGGCGGCCTTCTCCTTCGTGTCGGGGCTCGAAAGGAGCCGACGGAGCACCGAAATCGCCCGCGAGTCATGCGCCGAGAGCGCGAGCACCCGTACGGCCGCGGCGAGCGCGTCCTTCGGCCGTGACAGGCGCGAGATGTAGAGCTCGGAGAGCTCTGTCTCGACCTCGGTGCGTTCCGCTTCCGCGACGTGCCCACGGTGCTTCTCGAGCACCTCTGCCGCCCCCGCGGCGTTGCCTGCGGCGAGCAGGAGGCGCGGCAGCGCACGGAGGGCGACGGCGTCGCCCGGCGCCGCGTCCAGCGTCCGTGCGTAGAGATCGCGCGCGCGCTCGGGCTCGGCGAACGCCTCTTCCTCGAGGGCCGCCCACTCGCGCAGGATGCGGACGCGTTCGTCGTTCGACGCGTTGTCGACGCGGAGCCCGAGGAGCCAGCGCAGATCGTCGCGGCGCCCCTCGCGGCGCAGAATGGAATCGAGCGCCGGCCCCGCGACCTCGTCGGTGGGGTCAGCGTCGAGCAGCCCCTTGTAGATCTCCACCGCGTCGTCGATACGCGACAGCTCGCGCGTGTACACATCCGCCAGCACGAGCTCGAGCGGACGACGCTTCTTCTTCTTGATCTTCTTCGCGCGGGCCTCGACTGCTTCCACGAAGAGCGCCCAGGCCCCAGCTGCCCGCGCCGCATCCTGGAAAGCCGCGAGCGTCGGGGCGTCGTCGGGAGCAAGCTCGTAGGCGCGACGCGCGTAGGCAGCCGCGGCCTGGCGATCGGAGAGCCGCTCGCCGGCGATCTGCACGAGCTTCCCGAGGTAGCCGAGCTTCGCGTCCGCATCCTTCGACTGCTCCACGAGCAACTCGTAGAGGGCCGGCAGGCGCGCCCACTTCTCGTCCGACTCGTAGAGCGGGATGAGTTCCTCCGCCGCACGCGTGTCGTTCGGATCCGTCGCGAGGATGCGCTCGTAGGAGCGGAAGGCCCGGTCCGGCTGATTGAGCCGGTCCTTGTAGACGTGCGCGGCCTTGTACGAGAGGTCGATCTTCGTCTTCGATTCTTTGGCGCGGTCCGCAGTGTTGCTCAGGACCTCAGCAAGGCCCTCCCAGTCGCCCTGCGACGCGTAGAGCTCCTCGAGCCCCGTGAAATCCCCCGCGAGAAGGTAGGAGTCGCGCAGCACACGCAGGGCGCGCTGGTGCCCCGGCTGCAGCGTGAGCACGCGCCGCCACGCGCGGACCGCCCCCTGGTGATCGCCGACGTGCTCCGCATAAACGGTGCCGAGCTTCTGCAGCACGGCGAGCCGCGCCGCATCGTCACCGAGCACGTCGACGCGCCGCTCGAGCGCGTCGGCGAGTGTCGGCCAGTCCTTCGAACGCTCCGCGTGGCGCTCGAGGGCGTCGAGCACGCTCATGTTCTTCGGATCCTCGGCGAGGATCTCGCGGTAGAGGCGCGCGGCGTCATCGCCGCGGTTCAGCCGCTCCGCCGCGAGCTGCGCCATCTCCGTCATGAGCGCAAGGCGCGGCGCGCCGGTCAGCGTGGCGAGCTGCGACTCGTAGAGCTCGAAGAGCTGCGGCCAGGCCCTTCGCTTCTTGTAGAGTTCGGCCAGGTTCGAGCAAGCCTCGACGTCGCCCGGGCTGACCTTCAGCAGGCTCTCGAATGCCTGGGTGGCGTTCTGCACGTTGGAGAACTGCTCGAGCCAGCGCCGGGCGATCAGCCGGAAGAGCTCGGCCTTCTCCGCCTTGTCGGTCACGAGCTCCGCGAGCCGCTGCTGGCTCGAAAGGAGATCTCGCGCGCGGCCGAGGCGATCGTAGAGCCCGATGATCTCGCGCACCGTCTCGACGTCCTTGTCGTCGATCTGGAGGATCTGATTGAGGACAGAGACGAGCGCGGTGTCGCTCTTGATCGAGGAACGGTAGAGGCTCGCGACCTCCCGCAGCACCTCGAGCCTCCGCGGGCCGTCGGACGGATCCGTCCGCTCGAGCTGCTGGCGGAGCAGCTCGACCAGGGCGTTGTAGCCCTGGGTCTTGCGATAGAGCTCCTTCAGATGCTCCCGCGAATCCGCGTCGTCGGGGTTCTGCCGGAGCAGGCTCTTGTACTGCTCGATCGCCTTCTGCGCGTCCTTCTGCCCCTCGGCGAGGCGCGCGATCTGCTGCGTGACGGCCTGCTTCTCGGGCCCCTCGGGCATCACGCGCTGCGCGGCCGCCAGGACGCCCATCAGGCGCCCGGGGTCGCCGAGCTTCTCGCAGTAGTCGCGATAGAACGCGAGCATCCCCTGGTTCACGGGATCGATCTTGCGGATGCGCTCGAACCACGGCTCGGCGTCGCTCGGCCTGTCCAGCTTCTTCCAGTGGAGCATGCCGATCTGCAGCATGTCGCCGACGCGCTCGGACTTCGAATACTCGCTCTCGGCGATCTGTCGCTCGAAGAGGGCGACCAGGGAATCCCACGCCTCCGCCTTCGAGTAGTAGTCGACGAGGAAGCTCACCGCGTCGCGGTTGCCGTGCTGCTGCTTCAGTATGGACTCGTAGATGGCCGCTGCCCCGGAGTCGTCGTCGAGCTTGCCGTGAAGCAGGCGCCCGAGCCGCACGGAGGTCGCGAACCGGACGTCCGCGTCCGCCGTCGCCTCGTTCAGTTTTCCGAGGATACGGGCGGCGTCCTTGAAGCGGCCCGCGCGGCGGTAGAGCCGCTCGAGCATCTTCTCGGCCCGGTCGTTGGTCGGATCCAGGGAGAAGGCCTCTTCGAGGCGCTCCACGACGCGCTCGAGCTTGCCGTCGTCCCCCGCGAACCGCAGCTCCATTTCCGCGGCGCGCATGAGCATGGAGCTCTTGTAGACGTCGTCCGGGGCGGTGCTCGCCTCGTCCAGGTAGGTCTGGGCGAGCTCGCGCCAGCGCCCCCGCTTGTCCTCGCTGTCGCCGACCGATTCCGCGGCCGCCGGCTCGTTCGGCACGAGCTCGAGGATGCGGAGCGAGGCGAGCAGCGCGCCCTCCTCGTCGAAGAGGTCGTCCTTCAAGACCGCCGCTTGCTCGGCGAGGAGGCGTACCTCGTCCGGCGTCCCCTTCGCCGCGTCCACCTCGAGGGATAGAAGGTCGGCGACGGCTTCTGCCTCGCCGCGCGCGCCGTGGGCGCGCCGCGCCCGGGACAGGATCCGGAGAGCGTCGGGCAACTGTAGATCGCCCGAGCGATCGCGAACGGCAGCGGTCAGCGCCTTCCACGCCTCTCTACGGTCCGGATCTTCCTGCAGCTCACCCAGCGCGGTGCGGATCGTATGCGAATCCATTCTCTTTCCTGTGGACGCTCCCCGGCGCAGAGGCGCGGAAACGGACGCCGAGATTACGATGCGCGAGAAACCGGCACAAGGCCTCGTAAGCTAGGGATTTGTGCCTTTTTCCGCGCCTTTGTTGCGCGCCGTTCGCTGCCGCTCGGCGAGCGCCGTCAAGAGGCTCGTCTGTCGATCGATCGCACGTGCGTCCGCGCCGCGGCGGCGCGCTTCGTCGAGGCTCGCTCCTGCCTCGTCGAAACGGCCGAGGGCGATCAGGGCCCATGCTCGGCCGAGGTAAGCGTCGCCGAATGTGGGCCGTGCCTTCACCACCGCGTCGTACTGGCGGAGCGCTTCGGCGGGCGCTCCCCGCTCGAGCGCGACCGTCGCCAGGCCGATGCGGTTCTCGAGCGCCGCGGGGTTTGCGACCAGGCCGCTCCGGTAAGCCGTGGTGGCGCCGTCGAGATCCCCGAGGCGCAGGCGGACGAGACCGAGCGCGTGCCAGAGGTCCGCCGCCCGCGCATCCCTGCGGAGCGCCTCCTCGAGACGCGGGGCAGCCAGCTCCGGCTCGCCCCAGCGCGCGGCCCGGAGCCCGCCAGTGCGAGGGCCGAGCGGGTCGCGGGGTGCCACTTCGGCCGCACGGTCGTACATGGAAAGGGCCTCGTCGTAGTGATGCGCGATCTCCAGCGCGTGCCCCATCTCGACCCACGGAATGGGACTCCGCTCCGGCAGGAGCTCGGCGAGGCGTGCCGCCTCCTTCTCCGCGCGGCCGAGCTCCGAGGACTCGGCGTAGAGGCGCACGAGGAGGCGGTGCTCGGCGATCGCCCCGGGATGCTTGGCCAAATCCGCTTCGAGTAGCGCGATGGCGGCCTTCTCTTGCCCCTTCTGCGAGAGAAGCGCGGCCTGCTCGATGACCGGGGGCTTCGCACACGCCGTCGAGAGGCCGACGACCGTCAGCGACGGCAACAGCCGATTCCAGCATCGCCGCCCGGCCCTTCGAGAGGAGGCTTTCGCCCGCGGAGGCAGCATCGTAAGGACCATCGTAACCCCATGGCCGAGCTTTCGACCCTCCTCGTCACGGAGCAGGATGGAATTGCGAAGATTGTCATCAATCGCCCAGACAAGCTCAACGCGCTGAACCGGACTGTCATCGACGAGCTGAGCCAGGCGGTCTCGGGCCTGTCGAAGGCAGGCGGCCCCCGCGCAGTCATCCTCACTGGCTCGGGGCAGCGCGCGTTCGTCGCGGGCGCCGACATCGCCGAGATGAGCACGATGACGCCGGCACAGGCGAAGTCCTTCGCCGACGCGGGGCACGGGCTCTGCCGGCTCATCGAGGAGGCCCCGTGCCCGGTCATCGCCGCGGTTCACGGCTTCGCGCTCGGCGGCGGGTGCGAGCTGGCCCTCGCCTGCGACTTCATCTACGCCTCGGAAAAGGCGCGCTTCGGCCAGCCCGAGGTCGCGCTCGGACTCATGCCGGGGTTCGGGGGTACGCAGCGTCTCTCGCGGCGGGTCGGCCCCGGCCGCGCACGCGAGCTCATCTACACCGGCGATCAGGTCACTGCCGCCGAGGCGCTCGCGATGGGGCTCGTGAACGCGGTACTCCCTCCCGCCGAGCTCGACGAACGGGTCCTGGTGGTCGCCGGCAAGATCGCGCAGAAAGCCCCGCTCGCAGTCGGCGCCAGCAAGCGAGCGATCCTCCGCGGGATCGAGGTCGATCTGGTGGCGGGATGCGAGCTCGAGGCTCAGGCGTTCTCTGCGCTATTCGGCTCCGAGGATCAGAAGGAAGGGACGAAGGCGTTCCTCGAGAAGCGCACGCCGGCTTTCCAGGGGCGGTGAGATCCATCGCGACGATTCTTCGCGTCGCTCCCCTCGGAGCGCTCGCGGCGCTCCTGTCGTGCGGCTGCCGCTGCACGGAGGATCGGCCCTACACGCCGTTCCACATCGAGCCGACGAAGCCCGTGGCGAACGCGAGTGCCGCCGCGTCCGTCGCACCGCCCGCATCGAGCGCCGAGGCGCCGAGCGAGGCGCGGCAGGCCGAGCTCGCACCAAAGGACGCGAGCGAGTGGACGCTCGACGGCATCGCGCTCGCCGTCGCAAAGGACCGCGTCATCGAGCGCGGCCTAGCCGCGGACTTCGATGGCGACGGGCAGAAGGAAGCCGTCGCCTGGACGCGCGCACGCGCGGAACCCGAAGACGCCGCGACGACCGGCGAGCTCGTCCTCTTCGCGCAGGCAGCGCCCGCCGGCCGCGTCCTCGCCAGGCTGCCCGCGTACATGCCGACGGGGCCGGGCTGTCGTCACACGGTGTCGCTCTCCCAGACGGGCCCGAAGACGGTCACCCTGGACGTCCGCGCCCGCTGTGAGGCCGCGCTTTTGCCGCGCTCGCCAACGCACGGCCTGCTGGTGCTCTCGCCGGTGGGCGATCGCACGACCGTGCTCGAGCTCCGCGTCGCCGACGCAGCACCTGGCGAGGCCATGACGCTCGCCGTCGACTCCACCGACCGCGACGGCGACGGCCGCGACGACGTGCGCGTCACCGTCACGCTCGGCCCCGAGGGCCCCGATGCTACAGACGCCGCGGCAGATCTCGTCTGGCTCGATCGCACCGCGGGACCGTCGCGTGATTCGAGCGAGCCCTCGCATTCCCTCGGCGCGCTCGCTTCGCTGTCCGCCGTCCGCGCTTCCGGTAAGAGCACGAGCCAGAAGGTCCCCGCGCGCGTCGCGAGCGCGAGACGTCTCTATGCGGCGCTGTGCGCGGAGAGCGGCACTCCGCGCGTGTTCGACGGAGACGGCGCGCCGCTCGCGTGCCCGGGGGTCGCGACGGCGCTCGCAACCCTGTTTTCCGCCGAGGTGCGCGCGCTCGTCGTCCGCCGCGATGCCGTCGGCGCCGCGGCCGCACTCGCTCGCGACGGCTGGTACGAGCAGGCACTCCCGGCGAAACAGCGCGCGTCGCTCGAGAAGACGCTCTACGCCGCGTGGCCGAAGCGAGGCGCCACCGAACTCCCCCTCGAATCGGTCCCCCGCGCGAAGAGCGGACTGCCGCGCTTCAGTCCCCTCGCCTTCGAGGCCGACGGCACTCTGCTCGTCCAGACCCGCGACGGCGTGAACCGCGTGCGCGCGGAGGACGGTCGCACCGAGGTCGCGACCGAGGCGGTCGATCCCTGGCCGCTCGCGGTCGGCGCCGGTTCGGCGCCGCGGTGGACGGGGATCGCCTTTCCGTGCGAGCGCTCCGAGGTGCTCCTGCTCGTGTCGGATCCGATCGGGACGCCGCTTCCGTCGCGGCCGACGCGGCTCATCGCGCCGCGGCCCGGCCCCTGCCGGCACGCCGGGCCGCTGCCGACGCCGAGACTCACACCCGTCGAATGGACGGAGTCGCGGCAAGCCGGGCTCATCGGAGGCGCGCTCTTCGGTGTGAACGAGCTCGGTGAGCTCGGGCCCTCGCCCCAGAAGGGCGCACCACGGTCCCCGGACGGCAAGGCGCTCGTCGTCGCGACGCCTTCCGGCGTGGTCGTCGCGACGGCTTCGAAGTCGGAGCTGTGGTCGGCTCAGGATGCCGCAGGGCTGTCGGATTGCGTCGTGGCCAACGGCGCGGCGCGGGTCGCGTGCGTTCGCGGCGAGCACGCCGTCGTACTGTCCCCCGAGCCGGCCCCGCCGAAGCATTGAGGCGAGCGGCGGCGAAGCGGCACCCCAGGTGGTCGGAACCGGGCTCTTCAGCCCCCCGGCGTCTTGACGCGCTCCATGTACTTACCTTCGCGCGTATCTACCCGGATCCACTCCCCTTCGCTGATGAAGAGCGGCACCCCGACGGTGGCGCCAGTCGACACCTTCGCGGGCTTCAGGACGTTCGTCGCGGTGTCGCCTCGGGCGCCAGGCTCCGTCTCGAGCACCTGCACGGTGACGTGCGGCGGCAGCGCGACGCTCACCGGGTTCCCCTGGTAGATGACGATCTGGCACTCGATCCCGTCCATCAGGAACTGCGCGCCGTCGCCCACCGCTTCCCGCGACACGGACACCTGCTCGCCGGATTGCTGGTTCATGAAAACGAACATGTCGCCTTCCGGGTAGATGTACTGCATCGAGCGCTCTTCGACGTCGGCAGCCTCCATCCTCTCGCCGGAGCGCAAGTTCTTCTCCAGGATGTTCCCCGTGAGCATGTTCTTCATGCGGGTACGGGTGAACGCCTGCCCCTTGCCGGGCTTCACGAACTGAAAATCTACGACGACGTAGGGCTGGCCGTCGTACATGAACTTCAGACCCTTCTTTATGTCGCTCGTATCCATGGCAGGTGCCTTCCCGTACTAGGAGAACAGGCCCGCTTCAACCTACAAGTCGTTCTCTGACCACTTCTTTTTCCCCAAAACCCCTGAAAGACTCGGTTCCGACCCGCCATGGATGAGTTTGGCGACGAGCTCGAAGAGATCAAGCGGGAGATCGTCGAAAGCCGGTCTCTCACGATCAAGACGAACAACCTCGTCAACGCGCTGGCCGCTGACGTGAAGAGCATCGCCAAGCGTTTCCAGGGCTACGAGCGAAGGCTCACCTGGAACAGCGCCACCGCGTACGCGGTCTTCGCGGCGACCGTCCTCTTCGCGGGAAAGGTGGTGCTCGACGCACGCGTCGACGCGATCCGCGCGCAGACGAAGGACACCCATGACCTCGCCGACAAGCAGGACAAGGACCTGAAGCTGCTGCAGCAGCGCGAGGAGGCGCGGACACGCACCGAACGGCGCGCGGCGGAGTACTACGGCCTCATCGCGACCGGCAAGCGCCGGGAGATCATCGATCAATACGAGGAAGTGTCGCACCTCGAGCTGAGCCGCACAGAGCGGCTCGTCTTCGAATCCGCCCTGGAGCGCGCGAAGAACGAGCTGTCGCTCATCGCTTATCAGACGGGCCTCGACCACGTCCGGACGGCCCGATGGCACGAGGCCGAGCAAGCCCTCCGCGAATCCCTCGCGGAGAAGAGCGACGCGGCGCACTCCGCCGAGGCGCGCTACCAGCTCGCCGTGACGCTGCGCGCGCTCGGCCGTCAGCGAGACGCCATCCCCATGCTCATCGAGCTCAGCGAGGCATCGCCGGACAAGGAAGTCGTCGACGACGCGACGTTCCTGCTTGCGCAATGTCAGGTCGACATCGAAGCTTGGAACGACGCGAAGACGACGCTCCGCACGTTCATCCGCCGATTTCCGACGAGCGCGCACCTGAACGAGGCGCGAGCGAAGCTCGCGGAGCTTCAGCT